>CALYTA010000070.1 GCA_945486175.1 uncultured Clostridia bacterium
GCAGTTTCATCTTTGTCATCGAGATCCTGACCGCCGGTGATGATGATACGCTGATATACCGCGGCATCCCGAAGGGCCCGACCTGCCATACCGGCAACCGCACGTGCTTTTATCAGCCGCCGATCTGGCAGAAAACCGAAAAATAACAGCTAATTTGTGTATATAGAGGAGTAGAAAACAATGTCAAAAGCATTTGAAAGCATGGAATATGTCATCCAGCAGCGCCGGGAGCAGCCGATGGAGAAGTCTTACACCTGCTACCTGTTCGAGAAGGGCATGGATAAGATTCTGAAGAAGGTCGGCGAGGAAGCAGCCGAGACCATCATTGCGGCGAAGAACGGCGACCATGAGAATCTGGTCGGCGAGATCAACGACCTGCTGTATCATCTGATGGTTATGATGAACGAAGCAGGCGTCACGCTGGCTGAGGTCGAGGAAGAGATGGACAAGCGTGCCGGCAAGATCGGCAACCTGAAGGAGTTCCATGTCAGCGACCACAACACCTGATTGCTGTCAACAGGAAAAGGATGCAGACCGTTTGGGTCATGCATCCTTTTTTCTATGTACGCAAATCCCGGGATATTGGGTGTTGAAACATTCCATTTCGTGTGATAAAATACAACACATCGTATTATTCTGTAAAATTTGTGTAAGATTCAGGCGGGATGCGTATGAAAATAAAACAGAAAATCAGGTGTATGTTCGGACTGGAAGCCTTCCCGGATTCCGGATGGGGAAGAGTGGCCGCAGTGGTGTGGACGGCAGTGCTTCTGCTGGCAGCCTAGCTCGGCGTCGGCATGCTGTCGCTCTCCTTTGGGCCGGTCAAATATGGGAAGGAGATGTTTGACTCTTACTTTCAGGTTCCCGGCTTGGTGCTGTTAAATGTGCTTCCGGTTATACTGCTGACATTCCTGCTGTGGTTTGTGACCGGACGGGCAGGCCTTGGCTTTGGCATAACGACGGCGGCGGTCATGACGCTGACGATGGTCAATATCTTAAAAATCCGGCTGAGAAATGACCCGCTGATGATGGAAGACCTCAAGCTGATTTCCGAGGCGGGCGGTGTTGCCGGAAAATACAACCTGTCCCTGACACAGGAGCAGTGGCGCGGCGTTGCCATTGCATTGCTGTTGATTGTTATCGTCAGCGTGCTGACGCACCGGTTCAGGATGAAGCGCAGACAGGGCTGGGGAAAGGTGCGGCTTGCCGGATGCTTTGTGCTGCTTGCCGTCACAGGCGTGCTGTGGAAGACGGTTTACCTGAGCGAAAACATCTACAATGCCACCATCAACAAATGCGGCATCAACCATTATTCCAATGTGGATGAATTCCAGTCGCGGGGTTTTGTATATCCGTTCCTCTATTCCTATAAGAAGTCGGTGGATACGCCGCCCGAAGGGTATAAAAAGAAGGAAGCCGCGGAGATTCTCGATTCATATGAGGATGCGGATATTCCGGAGGAGAAAAAGATCAATGGGGTTTCCGTTATGCTGGAGTCCTATGCGGACTTGTCCAAACTGGTGGACAACGATGCGATTGATGCGGTATATGAACCGCTGCATGAAATTGAAAGCCAGAGCATTTCCGGCGGGCTGGTTTCCGATGTATTCATGGGTAACACGGTGCAGACCGAACGGGCATTTCTGACCGGATACAACAGGATGGGCAGTTTCCGCTCGGCATCCAATTCCTATGTGCGCTACCTGGCGTCACAGGGCTATACAACGGAGGGCAGCCATCCGGGCTATGACTGGTTCTATAACCGGGTCAATATCAATGAAAACCTTGGCTTTGAACAATATTATTTCTTTGACGATTATTACAGCAATACCGGCATGAACAAAGATACGCTGATTCTCGATTCAGATGCGCTGTTTTTCCCGGAAGTCGTCAAAATGATGCAGAACAGCATAGAGGAAACGGGAAAACCGTATTTTTCCTTCCATGTCTCCTATCAGAACCACGGGCCGTATTACACGGATCATCTGTTCCGGGAAGGACAGGAATATGTCACGCCGGAGGATACCGGCTGGTCGCAGGAGAGCTGTACGATTCTGAACAACTATCTCGGCAACATTGCGGACACGACAGAACAGCTTCAGAAGACGCTGGATGCGCTGGAAGAATATGATGAGCCGGTTGTATTTGTGGCATTTGGCGATCATCTGCCGTGGCTGGGCGATGACAACAGCGTTTATCTGGAAACCGGCATGGATATCTCGACGGATACGGAAGAGGGCTATTTGAACCACTTCACAACGCCATATTTCTTCTGGGCGAATTCCGCAGCCAAGGAAGTACTGGGCAGCGACTTCACGGGAGAGGGAGACACCATCTCGCCCTGCTTTTTGATGAACGACCTGTTCGAGGCACTTGGCTGGACAGGCGATGCCTATATGCAGTACACGCGGAGCGTGCGTGAGACCTGCCCGATCCTGTCGGCAAATCTCGCATATAAAATCGATGGCATGTTTACCCGCGAGCTGACGGAGGAACAGCAGGCCATGGTTGATGAGTTTAACTGCGTGCAGTATTACCGCCGCAAGAATTTTGAAGAGTACAAATAAAATGACGCAGAAAAACTGGCAGAGCTGCGGAGCGATCAGGCACTGGAGCAGATCAGACAGGTGATTGATGACGATACACTGAGCGATGCCCAATGTTTTGCGAAAATGGAACGGATTATCTGTATATTGGAGAAAGCAGGCAGCAATGGCGGCGCACGGCATGATTTTGGCTGATAACGGCTGTATTGAGATATCCCTTCCGGTATGGTACAATAGCGTCAGCAAACAAGAAATTGCCGGAGGAGAACTGCAATGAGACTGATTTCATGGAATGTCAACGGCCTGCGCGCCTGCCTCGGAAAGGGCTTTCAGGACGTTTTTCACGCACAGGATGCGGATATTTTCTGCTTGCAGGAGACCAAAATGCAGCCGGGACAGGCACAGGTTGACTGCGAGGGATATGAGGAATACTGGTACAGCGCCGAGAAAAAGGGCTACAGCGGCACGGCGCTGTTTACAAAGAAAAAGCCGCTGCATGTCGTCTGCGGCATGGGCAAGGATGAACATGACCACGAAGGACGGCTGATTACAGCGGAATATGAGGATTTTTTCCTCGTCACCTGCTATACGCCCAATTCGCAGAATGAACTCAAGCGGCTGGATTACCGCATGCAGTGGGAGGATGATTTCCGCGATTATGTGAACGAGCTGGATGCGGTCAAGCCGGTGATTATCTGCGGCGACCTGAATGTCGCACATGAGGAAATCGACCTCAAAAACCCGAAGACCAACCGCGGCAATGCGGGCTTTTCGGATGAGGAGCGCGCAAAAATGACCGAGCTGCTGGCTTCCGGTTTTACTGACAGCTTCCGCTATCTGTATCCCGATGTGACCGGCGCATACAGCTGGTGGTCGTATCGCTTTAAGGCGCGGCAGAACAACGCGGGATGGCGGATTGACTATTTCCTCGTATCAAACCGCATCGCAGACAAAATTAAAAAAGCGGAAATCCTTACTGACATCATGGGCAGTGATCATTGCCCGGTGGCGCTGGAGATTGACCTGTAACACGCGCATATCCATCCGATATTGCGGGAAAACTGACAGAGCGAAAGGAGCGATGTCAGATGCAGAGCGATATGCGGCGGTATTGCTGTTCCGTGTGCGGCTATATTTATGACCCGCTTCACGGCGAGCCGAAGGAGGATATCGGCGTGGGTATCCCGTGGTCTTATGTGGACGACAGCTTCCATTGTCCGGTCTGCGGGCAGGGCAAGGCAGCATTCCAGCCCATCCGCACAAAGGATTTTCCGGGCAAAGCGAGTGTGTAACAGCATACAAAAAGAGCCGGACGGTGTAAACCGTCCGGCTTTTGTGTGTATTGGGAAATATGCATTATGCCGCGAGCAGCTGGTACAGGCTGAGCATGACCGGCATCGTGATAGCGGAAAGCAGCGTGGAAAACGCGATAATCCGGCTGGAATAGCGGTAGTTCGTGCCGTACATCTGTGCAAACATCGAAGCGGCAACCGCGCACGGCATGGAAATGCTGATGATGAGCACAGCGGAAACACTGCGGTCAAACGGCAGCAGCATCAGCAGAACAATTGTGATAAGCGGCACAACTGCCAGACGGAACAGGGAGACGACATACATCGAGCGGTCTTTGACAATTTCCTTCAGATTGGACTGCGCCAGATAGACGCCGAGCACAATCATGGCGAGCGGTGTATTCAGGTCGGCGAGGAAGGACACCGTGCTGTCTGCGATTTCCGGCAGCTGGAAGGAGGTCAGGAAAATCGCAAGGCCGACGAAAAAGCCGATGGTACCCGGATTCAACAGGATTTTTCTCCAGTTTACGCCGCCGGAAGCCCGTCCGCTTGCGCGGGAGAGCAGCCAGACGCCATAGGTCCAGATCAGAATATTTGTGGCAACAATGTTGATTGAGCCGATGAATACGCCGTCATCGCCATACAGTGCCTGCAACAGCGGCAGCGCCATAAAGCCGTTGTTGGAAAAGATGACGCACATGCGCTTGTCCGCATAATCCGGCGTGCCCTTGCGGAATACCAGTGTGGCAAGCCCGATGCTCACGGCGAGCAGCAGGACAGACATGGCAAAAGAGGTGATCAGCTTGCTGAGCATAGCAGGGTCAAATGGGCGGCAGAATGAATGGATGATGACACACGGCGCGACAAAGGTCATGATGAGCGTGGACATCTGTCCGGAGCCCTCGTCTGTGATGATGCCGCGCTTGTAGCAGATGGCGCCGACACCCATCAGCAGGAACATGATGATAATTTGTGTGTATAAGGCCGAAATATCCAAGGTGAGGCTGTACCTTCCTTTCGCAAAAATTCGAGTTGTTATTATGATAGCATCCGCACTGCCGGATGTCAAAACATAAAAGAAGAACGGTCATTGACAGTCCGCGCCGGACAACGGTATACTGTTAGGGCGGGCTTTTTCCCCGCAGTCATTTGAGAAGGGATGAAAACCTGTGTTTGAACAGATTCTGGACAATGTGCGTCAGCGCGCGCCGCTGATTCACTGCATTACCAACTATATTACAACCAACGATTGTGCCAATATTGTGCTTGCATGCGGCGCGTCGCCGACAATGGCGGAAGCCGAGCAGGAGGCTGCGGAAATTGCGTCCATGGCGGGCGCAGTGGATATCAATATCGGCAACCTCAACACGATGACGGTGCGGGCAATGCATCGGGCGATTGCGGCGGCCAATCAGGCAGGCGTGCCGGTTGTGCTCGACCCGGTGGGCGCGGGCGCATCGGCATACCGCATGGACACGCTGCGTGAATTTTTTGCGGCGTATCAGTTCGCTGTCGTGCGCGGCAATGTGTCCGAGCTGCTGGCAGTCGGCGGCGCGGCATCCAACACAAAGGGCGTCGATGCGGGCGCGGCAGATGCCGTGACCGAGGAAAATCTTGAAGAGCGTGTGGCGTTTTTCAAGCAGCTGAGCGCGTCACTCGGCGCGGTGGTCTCGGTCAGCGGTGCCATTGATATCATTGCATCGCCGGAGCGCGCGTATATCTGCCGCAACGGGCATCCGATGATGTCGAGGGTAACCGGTACCGGCTGCATGCTCTCTGCGCTCACAGCGGCGTTTTGCGGCGCAAATCATGACAATATATTGGAGGCTGCCGCGGCGGCGACTGCCGTCATGGGTGTGGCGGGCGATATCGCATACAAAAAGACTGTGGAAGCGGGCGGCGGAACGGGCACGTTCCGCGTCTGCCTGATGGATGCGGTCAGCCTGATGGACGCACAGACATTACAGGGAGGAATGAACATTGAAATTCGATAAAGCACAGCAGGTAAAAAATGCCATGCTGTTATATGCCGTCACCGACCGCGCATGGACGGGGGACAATACATTATACCAGCAGGTCGAGCAATGCCTGAAGGGCGGCGCGACGCTGGTACAGATTCGGGAAAAGGGACTTTCCCATGAGGCGTTCGTCGAAGAGGCAAAGGACATCGTACAGCTGTGCCACAGCTATGGCGTGCTGTGCCTCATCAATGACGACGTACAGGCGTGCCTGGAGAGCGGTGCGGACGGCGTACATGTCGGACAGGATGACATGGAAGCGGGCGATGTGCGCGCACTGCTGGGC
>CALYTA010000071.1 GCA_945486175.1 uncultured Clostridia bacterium
GTGGCGGAAAGGATATCTTAAATGTCTTGTAATAAGTTGAATACGATTTTGCTCGGCGGCAAAAAGGGCGCGGATGGAAAATATCCCGTACAGCGCGAGATTCTGTTCACCCCGACCGGCAGGCTGGTTGCAGACGCACTGCCGAAGCAGTGCCGGCTGATTTATGCGCGCCAGCAGAGCGAACCGGAGCTGGATGGGATTGAATCCATCGTCTGTCCGGACGGCGCGGATTTTACAGAGATGGTATCGACGGCAATCGAGGGCATGGAAGGTGATGTCATGCTGCTTTCCACACCGATGCCGGAGGTCGTTGCCGAGGAGTACCAGATGGTAATGAACCAGCACAACGAGGCGAAGACCGCAGTTACAACACTGACCTGCGGCGCGCTGGATGACACCTGGCATATTGCGGTGTATAATGTCGATGTGCTGCGCGACATTCTGAACTGCCATCCGCTGTCGCTGACGCATTCCATTCAGATTGCGGGCGATATCAGCGCAAAGACCGGCGCCTGCCGCACGCATTCACATATCGATGTGCGCTCCGCCTGTGATGCTTACCATGCACAGAAGACCATCCAGCACCGCGTCAACAGCGCGCTGATGGAAAGCGGCGTCAGCATCCTTGACCCCGAATACACATATATTTCCCCATACTGTGAGATCGGAAGTGGTACTACCATCCTGCCGGGCACAATGATCCGCCCGGGCAGCAAGGTCGGCTGCGGCTGCACCATCGGCCCGAACACGATCCTTGACCGCGCGGAGATCGGTGACCGGACAAGCGTCAATTCCTCGCAGGTCTATGAGAGCAGCATCGGCGCAGACGCAACAGTCGGCCCGTTTGCATACATCCGTCCGGGCTGCCAGGTCGGAAACGATACCAGAATCGGCGATTTTGTCGAGCTGAAAAAGGCCTCCATCGGCAACGGTACGAAGGTTTCCCATCTGACTTACATCGGCGATGCCACCGTCGGCGAGCGCGTCAATTTCGGCTGCGGCACAGTTGTCGTCAATTATGACGGCTATGTCAAGAGCCAGACCGTCATCGGCGATGACTGCTTTATCGGCTGCAACACCAACCTCGTCGCGCCGGTTGAGCTGGGCGACCGCGTTCTGACAGCGGCCGGCACAACTGTCACAAAGAACGTGCCGGAAGGTGCACTGGCAGTTGCCCGCGTACGGCAGGAAAACAAGAACGGCTGGAATGACCGCCGCCGCCGCATGCACGGACAGGACTGATCATTCGCCGGATTTGAATAAAACATATAGATTCAGAACATGATTAGGGAAACGCCTTGCGTTTCACGGACTGAAAAAGATGCAGGAGGACCTAGCAATTATGATATCTCACGGCAAGAATATTAAAATCCTCGCGGGCAATTCGCATCCCGCTCTGGCGATGCAGATTGCATCCGCTCTCGGCCTGCCGCTCGGCAAATGTACTGTCGGCCACTTCTCCGACGGCGAGGTTTCGGTTTCCATCGGCGAAACCGTCCGCGGCTCGGATGTATTCCTCGTACAGTCTACCTGTGAGCCGGTCAACGACAACCTGATGGAGCTGCTCATCATGATCGATGCATGCAAGCGCGCTTCCGCAGGCCGTATTACTGCCGTTATCCCGTACTTCGGTTATGCCCGCCAGGACAGAAAGTCCAAGGCGCGCGATCCGATTTCCGCAAAACTGGTCGCGGACATCCTCACGACCGCTGGTGCAAACCGCGTGCTCACCATGGACCTGCACGCACATCAGCTCCAGGGCTTTTTCAACATCCCGGTGGACAACCTGATGGGCGCTTCCGTGCTCATTCCGCACATTGCAGGCAAATTCGGCCGCAGCCGTGACGATATGATGATTGTCTCTCCGGACCTCGGCTCGGTTACCCGTGCAAGAAAGTTCTGTGAAAAGCTGGACTATCGTCTGGCGATCATCGACAAGCGCCGTCCGCGCGCCAATGTCTCTGAAGTTATGAACATCATCGGCGATGTAAAGGGCAAGACCTGCATCCTGTGTGACGACCTGATTGATACCGCAGGTACGCTGTGCCATGCAGCGGAAGCGCTGATCGAAGTCGGCGGCGCAAAGGAAGTCTATGCCTGTGCAACGCATGGCGTTCTGTCCGGCCCGGCTATTGAGCGCCTTGAGAGCAGCCCGATCAAGAATCTCGCCCTGCTCGACACCATCCCGCTGCCGGCAAGCAAGCGCAGCGATAAGATTGAACTGCTGCAGGTCGCTCCGGTCTTTACCGAGGCAATTGCACGCATCTACGAGGAATCTTCGGTTTCCCCGCTGTTCGATTGAGTTTGACAGGATACATAAGCGGCACGGTCAGCTGTGCCGCTTTTTGTACTTTTTATCCGCAATACTTTGAGGAGGGGTCTGCATGAAAATACTGGCAATCGGTGATGTTGTATCCAATCCGGGGCTGAAAACCGTGTCCCATCTGCTGCGCCGTGTGAAAAAGGAAACCGGTGCGGATTTTACCATCGTCAACGGCGAAAATGCCAGCGGTGTCGGCATCACGCCCAAACAGGCGGACAGTATTTTTGCCGCAGGCGCAGACCTCATCACGCTCGGCAATCATTCCTACCGCAAGCAGAATATCGTGCCATATCTGGAGGATAACCGGTATATTATCCGTCCGGCAAACCTTGCGCCGCAGTCGCCCGGTGAGGGCTTTGGCATCTATGAGACCAGCGCGGGTTGGCGGGTGCTGGTGTTCGAGCTGATCGGTCGGTGTGACATGCAGTATGGCCCGGACAATCCGTTCCTGCGCGCCGACCGCATTCTGCGCGAGCAGGAAGGGCGCTATGACGTCGCTCTGTGCGAAATCCACGCGTCCGCGACATCGGAAAAGCTCGCGATGGGCTATTATCTCGACGGGCGGGTGTCCGCGGTCTACGGCACGCACACGCATGTGCCGACGGCGGATGCGCGCGTCAATCCCAAGGGCACTGGCTATATCACCGATATCGGCATGACCGGGCCGAAGTGGTCGGTGCTCGGCGTCCGCATGGAGCAGTCGATTGCGATGTTCCGCGGCGACCTGACCAGCCGGTTTGAGCCGGCGGAAGGCGTCTGCGTCATGCAGGGCGTGCTGTTCGATATTGACGAGAGCACCGGACGGTGCAGGAGCGTCGAACGGATTGAGGAAGAATTTACACCGGAAACAGAACACAAATGACAGGAAAAGCGCCCGTACCGCGTGGTACGGGCGCTTTTTTGTGCATTCAGGTGGATTGTGAGACCGGTGTGGCGGGCGCTTCGCTCGAATCGGTCAGTGTCAGCGTGAAAAATTCTTCGCTTTGCCAGTCATAACAGCCGAAGGAGGTGATATCCTCCGGGACGGTGTCGTTCGGCACATAGATGTGCAGGTCATAGTCCGGCAGCATGCTGGAGGAGTCGCAAAAATAGAAATAGTAATGCGTATAGTCAGAAATCGGGTAGTTTTTCAATTCCTCGTCATCGGAGTATTCTGATGCGTTTTCCTCCGTGAGGAGCAAGCGGTCGAACCCCGGATCGCCGTCCTCGGCGGTGTCTGTGCCGTCCGTCCACGAAACCGTGCCGTCATCATAAATCGTGACGAGCAGGCTGCCGTCCTCGTTTTTCCATGTGCCGGAGGGCAGAACTTCGCTCAGCTCACACGATTCGTCGTATATGTCCTCCCAGGCGGAGGCGGGAAAATCGGTATGAATCATATTGAAGAGAATCCCGGGAACCACGCTCAGGGCAATCAGGATCACCGCGACAATCAGGCAGCCCGGCGCACAGCCGGATTGCTGGGCTTCGTTCGGTGGCTTTGGGGAATTTTTGCTGTTCTGCGCGGCAGCCCGCTGCCAGGCAGCTTCCGAGGATTCCGGTTGATGCGTGACCTTTTTTGCGGAGGATTTTTTCTCCCGCACCGGCTGGCCGGAGCTATCCTGTGTGGTGAATTTGGATTTCTTTTTCGGCGCGATGATGCCGGGACGCCTGCCGCAGACCGGGCATTCGCGTTCGCCGTCCAGATAGTGCACGCCGCAGTACGGGCATTTCATAGCAATTCCCTCCCTTGTTGCTTTGCTGCCTTTATCTTACCATATGCGGAGGGATGCTGTACAGGCGTTTGTCAGATTTTGACGCAAAAGCGCACCGCAGAAATGCGGTGCGCCTTGTGTTTGCAGGTTTATTGCAGGTTCAGATGTCTGCTTAAAATATAGTTTGTGATGACAAAATTGACGGCGATGCATACAATCGTGAACAGCAGCCAGCCCAGCAGGGCAATGTGCATCTGTGCCGCTGTGTTCAGCGTCAGATTGAAATCCAGATTCAGACCCGTCAGATCAACGATCCACGAGCCGGCGAACAACAGAATTTCCTGCGCCACGCCGAAGCCGAGATACGCGAGGAATGCGAAGCCGAGGCGGTGCTTGTTGGCCAGCGAGCCGAGCGACAGGCAGGCGTAGATGTGCATGCAGAAATTGATGATACCGGCAATGCCAATGGCGATCAGCTCGAGCGGGACAACGAACAGGTTTGCGCCGTATTCACGCATCAGCTCGGAGAAAATGTACTGTATCAGATGCCAGAAGTCCGAAAAGGCGATCTCAGGCTCAAAGCTGGCAGAAAGGAGCGCAGGTGTGGCGAGGAGGAACAGCGAGATGCAGCACAGGATGACCGTGACTACCATCCAGATGGTAGAGGTGATGCATTTCGCCCAGATCAGCTGCGACGGACGCGCGGGCAGTGTGAACATCAGATAGCCTTCGTCGCCCAGCAGGTTTTTGTAAAATCGGTTAATCATGTACGCGAATGCCAGCACATAGACCGCGAACATCGCAAGGACATAGACGGTCATCAGTACGCCGAACGGGGCGGAGACATGATCCAGCGTCGGTTCCGGCAGGGCAATAAAAATCGAATTTGCCAGCGAGAGCAGCAGGAGGACGCCGAATGCCGGAAGGAAAATCCGACGGGTGGATTTGAATTCATAGCCAATCAGCTTGCTCAGCATGCGAACACCTCCCGGAACAGTGCGTCGACGGATTTTCCGTATTCCGAACGGATGTCATCGACCGATTTGTGCAGCGTGATCTGACCTCTATTGAGGAAAATCACATCGTCCAGCACCTTCTCAATGTCGGAAATCAGGTGAGTCGAAATGACCACCGTGCTGTTTTCATTGTAATTGGTGAGAATTGTGTTCAGGATATAGTCGCGGGCAGCCGGGTCGACGCCGCCAATCGGCTCGTCGAGCAGGTACAGGTCGGCTTCGCGGCTCATGACGACGACAAGCTGGATTTTTTCCTTGGTACCCTTGGACATCGTCTTGAGGGAATCCTTCGGCTGGATGCCGAGATGCGTCAGCATCTGCGCTGCCTTGTCGAGGTTGAAGTCCTCATAGAACGTCGCAAAAAATTTCAGCAGATCATCTGCCGTCATCCAGTCACTCAGATAGGTGCGTTCCGGCAGATACGATACCTTTGCGTGCGTTTCCGCGCCCGGCAGGTTTCCGGCGATGCGGATTTCTCCGGCAGTCGGTGTCAGCAGGCCGTTTGCCAGCTTGATGAGTGTGGATTTGCCGCTGCCGTTCGGCCCCAGCAGGCCCACAATGCGGCCGCGCTCCAGCGCGAATGTGACGTGATCCAGTGCGGTTTTCCTGCCGTAGCTTTTGCACAGCCCCGTGCACTGTAAAATAGGCTCGTTTGCCATCTGTTACCCCTCCTTGATTGCCTGGCGAATCAGTTCCACGGTCTCTTCCGCGGTATAACCCATGTCTTTCATTGAAGACAGAAAGATGTGTATCTGTTCCATAGCCAGTTCCTTTCTCTTTTTCGTGATCTGTTCCGTGTGGTCGGTGACAAACCGTCCGGCGGTGCGCTGCGAATACAGCAGGCCGGTGTGTTCCAGCTCGGCAAGCGCGCGCTGCATGGTGTTTGGATTGACGCCCGCTTCCGCTGCGAGATCGCGCACCGACGGCAGGCGGCTGCCCGCGGGGAGCGCGCCGGATGCGATGGCCAGAGTAATGGTCTCCATCAGCTGCAAATAGATCGGGCGGTCATCAGAAAGATTCCATTGCATGTGCATCCTCTCTTTCAGTGTTATTGTACTAATTGATTGATACAATAATACAACGATACAATACAGATGTCAAG
>CALYTA010000072.1 GCA_945486175.1 uncultured Clostridia bacterium
AAAACAACAAAGCTACTTCATATGTTGAAAGGTCGATTGGATATGCGGCAATTCATGGGAACGGAACACAAATCAGTCGTCGATCTTACCGTAGACCGGCTGATCCAGTATTTACAGGACGAGGGGCTGGACGACGGCGACCGACTGCCGAATGAACGGACACTCAGCGCACAGCTCAATGTCGGACGAAGCACGCTGCGGGAAGCACTGCAGCGCCTCTCCTCCCGCAATGTCCTGGAAATCAGGCGTGGTGTCGGTGTTTTTGTGTCCTATAAGCATGGTGTTGCCGATGACCCGCTGGGCTTTACCCTGATTAAGGATAAAGAACGTCTGGCACGCGATCTGCTGGAATTCCGCATCATGATTGAACCGCGCGTCGCGGCCATGGCCGCTCAAAACGCAACGCCGGAGGAAGTCAACGAACTGGAATCTCTGTGCGATGCTGTCGATGACCTGATTATCCACGGAAAACCGCACCAGCAGGCGGATCAGGAATTTCATACCCGCATTGCACGCTGCAGCGGCAACATCATCATGCCCAAGCTGCTGCCGATTATCCATGGTGCAATCGCACTGTTTGTGCAGGAAACCGGCGGCCAGCTGCGTGAGGAAACCATGCGGACGCATCGCTCTATTTTGAATGCAATCCGTTCCAGGGACGGTGTTGCCGCCTCCGATGCAATGTATCTCCATCTGATATATAACCGCGATCGCCTGAATCCCAATCCAATCAGCAAAGGCGGAACCTATCAGCCCAAATAAACCTTCTCTCCCTGCTCATCAGAGCAGGGATTTTTTTGCCCAATTTCCATCTGCCCGACACGAGGAACGTTCTGTCCCGCCTGTTTTCGGCTGACTTTTCAGACCACAGACACGCAATGTGCTTCGCGTGTTCAGACCACGCCCGCTGTTTTTTACAGGCTATTGTGCTGCATATTGTGCAAAAAACAGAAAATATTTTGTGCATATTGACATATAAACGAAATGATATTATGATTATCTCAGCAAGAATCCAAGAGAACTGAAAGAAAGAGAGGACGAGTGGTATGATAAGTCAGAAAATCCGAGAAGTCGCCCCGGAGCAGGATCCTCTGCGCATGGGCATGGGCTGGAAAGCAGAAGACCTTTCCAAGCCGCAGATTATGGTAGAAAGCACGTTCGGCGACAGCCATCCGGGCAGTGCCCATCTGTTTGAGCTGGTGGAACAGGCGGTGTCAGGTGTCGCTGAGGCCGGCGGCAAAGCGGCTCGGTATTTTGCCACCGATATCTGTGACGGCATGGCACAGGGACACGACGGCATCAATTATTCGCTTGCCAGCCGCGACACGATTACAAACATGATTGAGATCCACGCCGGAGCGACTCCGTTTGACGGCGGCGTATTCGTCTCCAGCTGCGACAAAGCAGTGCCTGCACACCTGATGGGAATCGGCAGAGTCAACATGCCGTCCATTCTCGTCACAGGCGGTGTGATGGACGCCGGCCCGGATCTGCTCACGCTGGAACAGATCGGTATCTATTCGGCGCAGTGTGCCCGCGGCGAAATTACGGAAGAAAAGCTGACCTGGTATAAGCAGCACGCATGCCCGTCCTGCGGTGCATGCTCGTTCATGGGCACTGCCTCCACAATGCAGGTTATGGGTGAGGCACTTGGACTGATGCTTCCGGGCTCCGCGCTGATGCCTGCGACCTGTGAAGATCTGAAATCCGTTGCACGCGAGGCTGGCCGTCAGGTAATGAAGCTGGCGCACATGGGACTCAAGCCACGTGATATGGTCACGATGGAATCGTTTGAAAACGCAATCATGGTACATGCCGCAATCTCCGGTTCGACCAATTCCCTGCTGCACATTCCGGCAATCGCGCATGAATTCGGCCTGGAGCTGGATGCGGAACTGTTTGACCGCATGCACAGAGGTGCACATTATCTGCTTGATATCCGTCCGGCAGGCAAATGGCCCGCACAGTATTTCTACTATGCCGGCGGTGTACCCCGCATTATGGAGGAAATCCGTTCGATGCTGCATCTGGATGTCATGACTGTCACCGGAAAGACGCTGGGCGAGAATCTGGATGAACTCAAGGCAAACGGCTTTTATGACAAGTGTGACGCATACTGCGCCGCAGTCGGCCTGACCTGGCAGGATATTATCCATCCGTTTGACAAGGCAATCGGAACGGACGGTGCAATTGCAATTCTCAAGGGCAATCTGGCTCCGGAAGGCGCAGTCATCAAGCATACTGCCTGCCCGAAGGAAATGTTCCAGGCTACCCTGCATGCGCGCCCATTCGACAGCGAGGAAGAAGCGATTCATGCCGTTCTGACACATGATGTCCATCCGGGAGATGCCGTATTCATCCGCTATGAAGGCCCAAAGGGATCCGGAATGCCAGAGATGTTCTACACCTCCGAAGCAATTTCTTCCGACAAGGAACTGGGCCGCAGCATTGCACTGATTACAGATGGCCGTTTCTCCGGTGCATCCACCGGTCCATCCATCGGACATTGCTCTCCGGAAGCCGCAGAAGGCGGCCCGATTGCACTGGTCGAAGAGGGTGATCTCATCCATATCGATATTCCCGCGCGCAAGCTGGAAATTGTAGGCGTAAAAGGCGAGGCAAAATCCCCTGAAGAAATGGAGGAAATCCTTGCACAGCGCAGGGCGGCATGGAAGCCCAAGCAGCCAAAGTACCCATCCGGTGTACTCAAAATCTTCTCCGAACACGCTGTTTCCCCCATGCAGGGCGGATATATGAAATAACAGAAGCCTGCCGATTCCCTTGTCAGGGATCGGCAGGCCGGAAAACAAAACAACAGCATTCATCCCTGAATGTTTTAATTTAAAACAAAATAAAAAGAGGTGTCTATATGGAAACAACATTCGTTGCAGATCCCACGCGGCTGATCGTTGCCGCACTGTGTGGTCTGGTCATTTTGCTGGCTCTGATTATCAAAGCCAAGTTCCAACCGCTGATTGCAATACTGATTGCAGCACTCAGCATCGGCGTTTTGGCAGGAATGCCGGTATCCATGATTGTCGATACCGTCAGCAAGGGCATGGGCGAAACGCTCAAAGGCATTGCATTACTGGTCGGTTTGGGTTCCATGTTTGGCGCGATTCTGGAAATCTCCGGCGGCGCGGAACGGGTTGCCCTTACCATGATGAGCAAGTTCGGAGAAAAACGTGCACCGTGGGCACTCGGCATCACCGGTATGGTCACGGCAATCCCGGTATTTTTCGATGCAGGCCTTATCATCCTCATTCCGCTGGCATTTTCGATCGCGCGCCGCGCAAAAAAATCCTCCCTTTACTTTGTCATCCCGCTGCTGGCAGGTCTCGCAGTCGGACACGCGTTCATTCCGCCTACGCCCGGCCCGGTTCTGGTTGCCAACATTCTCGGCGTTGACCTCGGACTGGTCATCGGACTCGGTCTGGTCTGCGGTTTCTTTGCCATGATTGCAGCCGGCCCGGTCTGGGGCAAAATCTGCGGCTCCCGCTTTGACGTCCCGGTTCCGAAGCAGTACCAGGAGGCGCCGGAATATGACGAGAGCAAGCTCCCCTCGTTTGGCAGCGTTGTCAGCATCATTCTGATTCCGTTGTTCCTGATCCTCATCAATTCTATCCTCGGCATGTTCCCGGAGGGAACCGCCGTTGACGCAATCCGTCCGTTCTTCACCTTCCTCGGCACTCCGTTTGTTGCACTTCTGCTGGCAACGATCGTCGCAATGTTCCTTCTCGGCACGAGAAACGGGTATTCCTTGCAGGAACTGGAAAAGGTCATGACCAAATCGCTTGAGCCGACCGGCCTGATTCTGCTGGTCACCGCCGGCGGCGGTGTACTGCGCTACATGCTGCAGGATTCCGGCATGGGCGATATCATCGGCAATGCGGTTGCCGCAACTCCTCTTCCGATCGTTGTCGTTGCATTCCTCATTGCGCTGGCTGTCCGCGTATCCGTCGGTTCTGCCACCGTCGCAATGACCATGGCAGCAGGCATTGTCGCTTCCATGCCGATTGTTTCGACGCTGTCACCGCTGCACCTCGCCTGCCTCGTTATGGCAATTGCAGGCGGTTCCACCGCATTCTCCCACTTCAACGACTCCGACTTCTGGCTGGTAAAATCCCTGTGCAATCTGGACGAAAAAACAACGTTTAAAACCTGGACGATGATGGAAACCATCGTCGGTACCACCGGTTTTATCGTTGCACTGATTGTTTCATTCTTCGCATAAGCTAATACAAACGCATACACAAAGATGCCCGTTCGATTCCGACCGTCAATACCGGAAATCGAACGGGCAATTTTTATGCCGCAACCACAGATATTTTATACTTCGATAAATTTCATCTGCTCCACATCGAACAGGCCGCGCGGCGTAATGCGCAGCGACGGGATGACCGGCAGCGCGAGGAAGGACAGCAGAATCAACGGGGAAACATCCGCCGGTACACCCATCTCATGCGCTTTTGCGATCATGGCTGACAGCTCTGCCTGCACCTTGTCAAAGCCCGCGTCGCTCATCAGTCCCATGATGGGCAGTGCGACTGTATGCAGAATCTTTCCGCCGGAAACCAGCGTATAACCGCCGCCGATATCGCGCAGGTGCTGTGCGGCGAGCAGCATATCCGCATCGTTGTCGCCGATGACAGACAGATTGTGGCTGTCATGCGCCACAGTGGATGCCATTGCACCGCCGTGCAGGCAGAAGCCTGCAACCGCGCCGACACCGACCTTTCCTGTATTGTGATGGCGCTCAACAACGGCAATCTTGCTGAATTCGCCCTGCGGGACAAACATGCCATTTTCCTGCGGCAGCGCACAGCATTCGTTTTCGGTCACGAGCTGTCCGGCTGCAATGCGGATGACATGGCTGGTCTCCCCGACCGGGAGTGCAAGCTGTTCCGGACGAACCGGCTGGCAGTGCACCGTGCGGCGCAGCGGGCTGTCCTGCGGCAGCTTCGGCTGCGCACGGAAGCCGGAAACATCCCTGCCCTTGTGATAAACCGCATGAATGCTCACATTCTCCAGATCATCCAGCACGACGAAATCCGCCTGCATGCCGGGCGCGATGGCGCCGAGCTGATGGTGCAGCCCATAGTGCCGCGCCGTGTTGATGGTTGCCATGCGGATGGCATCGACCGGCGCAAGCCCGCAGGCAATCGCTTTGCGCACGCAGTGGTCGATGTGTCCCTCCTGCCGGATATCCTCAATATGCTTGTCATCCGTGCAGAACGAAAAGCCGTCCGTCAGCTGGTTCTCCCGCACAATGCCGCACACAATTGCTTCCAGATTGCGCGCCGCGCTGCCCTCGCGCACATGGATGTGCATGCCAAGGCGGCGTTTTTCGAGAACCTCCTCCGGTGTCGAGCATTCATGGTCGTTCGTAATGCCCGCCAGCACATATGCATTGAGTTGGCTTCCTGTCAGCATCGGCGCATGCCCGTCCTTCGGCTTTCCGTCGAACAGCGCGAGCTTTTCCGCCATCGCGGGCGCGGCATTGACGGTAGACACATAGTCCATCACCTCGCCCAGACCGAGCACGCGCGGATTGTCCAGATACTTCCGCATTTCGTTCGCGTCAAATGTGCAGCCGTTGTCCTCAAATGGCAGCGATGGCACACAGGACGGCATCATGACGTATACATTCGCCGGGACATCTGCGGTCTCGTCCAGGATATAATCAATGCCATCCGCTCCGCTTACATTTGCCGCTTCATGCGGGTCGACAATATAGGTTGTGGTGCCGCATTGGACCGCCTGTTCGACCAGCTCCGCAGGCGTCACCATTGTGGATTCCAGATGGATATGCCCGTCGATAAAGCCCGGACACAGATATTTCCCGTTCAAATCAAATTCTGTTTCTCCCACATACTGGTCTCCAACACCCACAATTGTGCCGTTCGTGACCGCAACAGAGGTCTCAAGCACCTCCCCGGTGAATACATTCACCACGTTTCCCCCACGGAATACGAGTTCCGCCGGAATTTCGCCGCGTGCCGCCTTTGCCAGATCATTAAACTGCTGAACATTCATGACAGCTCCTCCACTTCAACTGTTGATTCGCCAGCGCTTTACTCCCGCATAAGAATACGCCGCTGGCCGCACAGTGCCTTTGCTATTGTTACCT
>CALYTA010000073.1 GCA_945486175.1 uncultured Clostridia bacterium
TGGATGTCATCGAGGAAAATTATACCGATTCAGCGACCAACAGCCTGACTGTCTGTGCCGGAATGTTTGACGACATGATGCGGGAGGCGTACTATACGGCAATCAATGCAGCGGCGGATACAGAACTGCAGCAGCTCGTACAGGACTACGACAGCAGCACCGATCCTCAGATTCTGGAACGGCTGGCATCGTACCGCAACGGCAGCATTGATTCGGTTTACTGCTTTCTTCCGTCACAGAGCCTCGCGCTCAAGGTGACGCAGTCAGAACAGCTGGCTCAGCCGTGCAGTGAAGAGGATGTCTTGTGGATGTACCGCCTGACCGATGTGCAGGACGACCCGCTTTCGCCACAGTATGTGACAGATGAGACCTCTGTCGTGAAAAAACAGATTTTCACCTATGCAAAGCCTGTGCACAATACAACAGACGGGCAGACGGTGGGATATATCATTGTCAATGTGGACGAGCGCGATGTATATTTCAGCTGTTTGCAGGGGCATGGAAATCCCGGCAGGGGGAGCAGCTATATTATCACGCCGGATGGACGTGTGGCTTCGGGAACAAACCTGAAGCTGCTCGGAACACAGCGGAAGGAACCGCAGGACAATATGCTTGTCACAAGCGTGACAGCGCCACTGAGCCAGTATGAGATGACCATTGTAGCGGACAGGAGTGTTATCACAGGCGACATCACGCGCACAAGAAACCAGATATTCCTGATTGCGCTCCTGCTCAACCTTCTGGCATGCATCCCGATTCTGGTCATTGTCACCAAGATGCTGCGCCCGTTGAAAAATCTGGAGGAAACGATGGATCAGGTCAGCCAGGGCGACCTGACGGCGCGTACAGAAGTACAGTCGGAGGATGAAATCGGACGCCTGTCCAAAGGATTTAATGATATGATCGGACAGGTTGAGGATTTAATTGACCAGCTGGTTACGGAAAAGCTGCTTAAAAAGGAAGCGGAAATCGAGGCGCTCAAATATCAGATTACACCGCATTTCATGTATAATACGCTCAATTCCATCAAATACGCCGCGGTTTTGCAGAATTCCTCCGAGATCGCGGAGCAGCTGGAGGCATTTATCGAGCTGCTGCAGCTCAGCGCGAGCGACCGCGGCGCGTTTATCACCATGGAGCAGGAGATTCACATGGTGCAGAATTATACAAAGCTCCAGCTGTTCCGTTATGCCAACAGCTTTACAGTGGATTTCGATGTCAGTCCGGATATTGCACGCTGCTATGTGCCCAGCCTGCTCATTCAGCCGCTGGTGGAAAATGCAATCCTGCACGGCATCGACCTCAAGAAATCGGGCGGGCGCATTGTTGTCCGCGCGGCAAAGGAAGGGGATATGCTGGCAATCAGCGTCGAGGACAACGGCAGAGGCATGACAGAAGACGATCTGAAGCAGTTGATGAGCGGCGAACGGCGCAGCAAATTCAGCGGCATCGGCGTGCGCAATGTGCGCGAGCGGCTGCAATTATACTATGGAGAAAAGGGAAAGCTCGCATTTTATTCCGGAGCGCAGTACGGCACGGTGGCCGTGATTACCATGCCGGCTTCCTATGATGCGGAGGAGTATACGATTTGAGAAGGCATGCAATTAAAATTGCTGTATTGCTGCTGGCAGCGCTTTTGCTGGCCGGCTGTGGCAGTGAGGAGCAAACGCAGGAAAAGCGCACGATCTGCGTCGTACTCAAAGCGATGGACTCAGTGCACTGGCTGTCTGTGGAGGACGGCTTGAAAAGCGCGGCAAATGATTACGGTGTTTCAGTCAACATCCTGTGGCCGTCGCATGAGGACGATGTGGAGGCGCAGAATACCATTTTGCAGGATGTAATCGATTCTGAACCGGATGCCATTGCGGTCTCACCGTGTGATTCGGATGGTGCTGATGTGCTGGGTCTGGCTGCGCGGGAGGACATTCCATGCTTTTATATTGATACGGTGGCGGATCGGTTTGATTTTCCATATATCGGCGCAAACAATCATCAGATCGGCGTGCTGGCGGCAAAAGCACTGGACAGAAAGCTGGGGAGCGGAAAGGTTGCCGTCATCACCGGCAGCCGCAGGCAGAGTACGCATGAGGAGCGTTTGCAGGGCTTTACTGACTACATCGAACAATATACAGATTTAGAGCTTTGTGCGGTCGAAGAGGCAGAGAGCAGCAGCTATGTCGAGGGCACAGCCTGTATGGAACAGCTGATGCGGGAGAACCCGGATATTGAAGGTGTCTTCTGCACCAGCGCAGTGATTGTGCTCGGTGCAATGCAGCAGCTTGAGCGCACCGGCGGTGATGTGCAGCTGGTTGGTGTGGACATGCAGAGCGATGCGATGGCAGGCGTTGAGGATGGAAAAATTCTCGCGCTGGTCGGACAAAACGGCTATGAAATCGGATATCAGACCGTTGCGACCATTGTACATTCGTTGGATGGGGAGGAAATTTCCCACCATACATATGTGGAGACACCGCTGATTACACAGGGAAATGTGGCGGAATATTTAGAAAAATATCTGACGGAGAGAGGTGAGAGTGATGACTAAGATACTGCTTGTGGATGATGATTTCCTTGTCCGCACATTCTTATCGCGCCTGACGGACTGGGAAAAGCACGGCTACACACTGGTCGGTGCAGCGCAGGACGGAGAGGAAGCGCTGCGCATGACGGAGGAATACCGGCCGGATATCATCATCACCGACATCAGCATGCCGGTGATGGACGGCATTGAACTGATCCGCAGGCTCAGACAGCAGGAAAATACCGCGTGTATCGTCGTACTGAGCTGCCATGACGACTTTGACTATGTCAGGGAAGCCATGAAGCTCGGCGCAAATGAATATGTCCTCAAAAATCTGCTGACAGAGACCACGCTGCTCAAGCTGCTCGACGATTTGAAGCAGAAGATTGTATCGACATCACAGGGCGGGCTTCAGTTCGATGCGCCGGAGGTGGAGCGGGCCTATTACCTGAAGCTGCTGCAGGGCAGCGCGCCGCGGCCGGAGGACGGCTTCCACACAGGGGCTGCACTTGCGGTGCTGATTCTCGATTATGAAACCCGGGTCTCTGCAATGGAGCTGGAGCAGCAGAAACGATTCCATTCCTCATTTGCACAGATTTGCCGCGAGGTGTGCCGCAACCAGTCGGCCATCCGCTGTATCCATGTGCAGCAGGGAGAATATGCATTGCTGCTGGATTTTTCCGGCATTTCGAGCGTATATGAACGCCGGGAGAAAATACAGCAATATGCATCGGCGGTTGTGCGGTATGCGGAGCGGTATCTGGCAGTTTCGGTGTGCGTCGGCACGAGCCGGGCAGAGAATTTCAATCCAAAAGCTGACGAATGCTGGCAGGAAGCACAGGAAGCACGGAACGAGCGGTTTTATTCGGCGCAGACCGTCCTGTATGGCTGGCAGATTGAGCCATGTGGAAAAGAAATCCCGTCTGCGGCGCAGCGGTTCAGTGAGGAAGTGCCGAAGTATATGGAAAAGCGGGACGGCGGGCTGCTGCGGCAGCGGTGGGAGGAAGCACTGGCGGCATTCCGTGCGGAACATACCGAGGCGCGGCTGGTACAGGAATGGCTGTGGCAGACAGACCGGAAAGCTGGGATTCCCCAGCGCACTGCGCCGGATATGCTTGACGGCTTCCGCGGCTTGGAACGTGCCTACCTGACCTTCCGCGAGGAAATCCTTCCGCAGCCGGACAACTACAGCAGTGCGGTCAGCCGCACCATCCGCTATCTCCAGCAAAACCATACCGGTGAAGCCACACTGATCGAAGCGGCAGAACAGGTTCACCTCAACCCGGCATATCTGAGCCATATTTTCAGCAAGGAAACCGGCATCACGTTTTCGGAATACCTGCTTTCCTGCCGCCTTGGCACGGCGAAGGAACTGCTGGTGAATACGGATGATAAAATCCGGGAGGTCAGCGCAAAGAGCGGTTTTAATGACTACCGCAATTTCTGCAAGGTGTTCAAAAAAACTGTGGGAGAGACCCCACAGAATTACCGGAAGCAGTGCAGGACAAAATAAACCACAGGAAAACAGGCAGGGCAGAAGGCATATGCTTTCTGCCCTGTTTTTTGCCTAAAAATATGACACAATTCCAAAAGATGAACACAAAAAAACGGGAGACAAACGCGGCGGACCTAAAATAATGACACATTGAGAAAATGTTTGTACAGTTTTCCGAACAGCTTTTGACCAAAGTGCAAAACCAACAACACAAAATCTAAACAAACTGACATTTTTCTGCCTGTATTTTCGCAGTACAATAGCGCCAGCAAAAGACAATGACAGCTTCTGCAAAATAATTCACGAAAAAGGAGAGATTTTCATGAAGGTTGGTATTATCGGTGCTGGACGTATTGGCAAGGTCCATGCAAAAAACATTTCCATGTTTGTCCCGGAAATGGAGATCAAGACAATTGCGGATCCGTTCGCAAACGACGCGACCCGCGAATTTGCAGCACAGTGCCGCATTCCGAATGTATCCAACGACCCGGCGGATATCCTGAACGATCCGGAGATCGAGGCAGTCCTGATCTGCTCCTCCACCGACACGCACTCCCACTTCATCATCGAAGCGGCAAAGGCAAAGAAGCACATCTTCTGTGAGAAGCCGATTGATTACGATCTGAACAAGGTTCATGAAGCAATCAACGCGGCAAAGGAAGCAGGTGTCAAGCTGCAGATCGGATTCTGCCGCCGTTTCGACCACAACCACCGCGCAGTATATGACATGGTCCAGAGCGGTAAGGTTGGCAAGGTAAACATCATCAAGGTGTCTTCCCGTGACCCGGAGCCCCCTCCGGTATCTTATGTCAAGGTTTCCGGCGGCATCTTCTATGATATGATGATCCATGACTTCGATATGGTTCGCTTCCTCGCAGGCTCCGAAGTCACTGAGGTCAGCGCATATGGTTCTGTTCTGGTCGATCCGGGCATCGGCGAGGCAGGCGACGTTGACACCGCAGTTGTCACCCTCAAGTTTGAGAACGGTGCAATCGGCGTCATCGACAACTCCCGCAAGGCAGTTTACGGCTATGACCAGCGTGTTGAAGTCTTCGGCTCCGAAGGCTGCGCACAGGATGAAAACGACATCCCGTCCACCGCTGTTCTGTCCACCGCAGACGGCACGAGCTATGGCACTGCATACAAGGTCATGTGGGACCGCTACACCGGCGCATTTGTCTCTGAGATGAAGGCATTTGCAGATGCTGTCATCAACGACACTGAGACTCCGGTAACCGGCGAAGATGGTCTGTATCCGGTTCTGATGGCTGCTGCTGCAACCAAGTCCCTGAAGGAAGGCCGTCCGGTCAAGATCTCGGAGGTAGAGTAACATGGCACTGAGAAAATGCGCGTGCATTGACACCCTGTATACCGAGCTGCCGTGGCTGGAGCGCTTCCAGGCGGCAAAGGATGACGGCTTTGAAGCGGTAGAGTTCTGGGACTGGCGCATTCGTGATCTGGATGCGACCCGCGAAGCTGCTGAAAAGGCAGGCATCGCGATCTCCGGCTTCAACGGCGATGCGGATTATTCCCTCGTTGATCCGACCCATAAGGAAAAGTACATCGACTACCTCAGACAGTCGATTGCAGCGGCAAAGAAGGTCGGCGCTTCCAGCGTAACCATTCATTCCAACGCACTGGGCGACGGCGGCATTGTCGTCAACCACTATGACGATCTCTCGCACACCGTCAAGCTGTGCTCCATGTACGACATGCTGCTGGAGTGCGCAAAGATTGCAGAGGAAGAGGACATCAACCTCAACCTCGAGGCGCTGAACATCACAACCGACCATGTCGGCAACTTCCTTGAAACCACCCAGATGGGTGCGGAAATTTGCCGCCTGATTGGCTCCCCGCGCCTCAAGCTGCTGTATGATGTCTATCACATGCAGATCAATGAAGGCTGCATCTGTGACACCATCAGCAACTACAGCGACCAGTTCGGTCACATCCATGTTGCGGATGCACCGGGCCGCCATGAGCCGGGCACCGGCGAGATCAACTATACCAAGGTGATTCGTCATCTGGAAGCCTGCGGCTATACTGGCCGCGTCGGCTATGAGCTGTTCCCGTCCACCGACACTGCGACTGCTGTCAAGGCAATCATGGA
>CALYTA010000074.1 GCA_945486175.1 uncultured Clostridia bacterium
GAGGTGTAGCCCAGGATGCAGCCATAAACTGCAAGGCAGGTGTGCAGCGGGTTCAGGCAGGTGCAGACCTTCATCTTCTCCACCTTGTTGACAGTGTCACGGGAGGTGATGATAACACCAGCATCCTCCAGCGGCGGCCTGCCGTTCGGGAACTTGTCTTCGATAACCAGATACTGTGTCTTCTCTGCGTTGACAAACGGCGCCGTATAGGTATGCTTTGTTGTCGTAAACGGGCTGATGTCCTCCAGACCGTCCTCAATCAGCTGCTTCTCAACGACCGGATGCGGGCGCGGGGTGATCTTATCGATCATACTCCACGGGAATGCGATGTCGTTTTCCAGATATGCATAATCCTCTGCGGAGATCTTGCCGTTATCCAGCCATGCCTTGGCGATTTCCATGACTGCCATCTGCAGCTTTTCGCCGTTGTGCGAGCAGTTGTCCATCGAAACGAGTGCGAGCGGTGCGCCGCAGGCATGCTTTCTGCCAATGCACATTGCTGCCAGCTGTGCCATGAACGACTTACAGCCCTCCGGGCCGTTTGCCATATCCTCGACAACTGCCGGAACCAGCTCATGCTTTGCATTGCGCAGGCTGTAGCCCTTCTCGGTGATGGTAAAGGAAACCATCTGCAGCGACGGCTGCTTGAAGATTTCTGCGATCTTATCGCCATCATACAGTATGGTCAGGCTGTCTGCCATCGAGCCGATGACCTCCTTGTCCAGCTTGCCGTCCGCGTTCAGCGTAACAGCAATGGTCAGGTTGTCATACGGACGGAAGCACTTGGTGATGACTTCATCGTCATAGCTCTCGCAGCAGATGATGCCGGTGTCCATCTTGCCCTGCTCAATGAGGCGCTGGCACAGTGCCGCCGGGAAAATGCGGAAGATGTTGCCCGAGCCGAAATGCATCCACTGCGGCTTCTTTGCCGTATTGGCAGCGATTTCCGCCGGGTCATAGCTCGGAAGGTGGTAGCCCTTCCAGGCGTCCTTATTCTGAATGGATTGTAATGAAATCTTCATAATTCCCATCTCTTTCTCTCTTAAAATTCACACGCCAAAGCGAAAGAATTCATTGGTATTGTTATAGCACAGGTCTTCCACCAGTTTCCTGAGCTGCTTTTCATCGGACGGATACTGTCCGCTCTCGACCCATTCGCCGAGCAGCTCGCACAGCACGCGGCGGAAATATTCATGACGCGTATAGCTCAGGAACGAACGTGAATCCGTCAGCATGCCAACAAAGCGTCCCAGCACACCGTTCGATGCGAGATCAGTCAGCTGCTGGCGCATGCCCGGACGGTTGTCATTGAACCACCATGCACTGCCCTGCTGCATCTTACCCGCAATGCCGCCGCCCTGGAAGCAAGCCATAATGGTTGCAATCGCGGTATTATCCACCGGATTGAGAGAATACAGAATGACCTTGGGCAAGCCGTCGTTTTCCGCAAATGCATTGAGCAGCGGAGCGACATTTTCAACGCCAGACTGGCTGTTGACAGCGTCATATCCGGTATCCGGTCCGAGCTTTGCAAACTGCGGCTTGTTGTTGTCGCGCAGGCAGCCGAAGTGAATCTGCATGACCCAGTCCAGCTCGGTATATTTCTTTGCACATGCAATGGTGACCAGCGTCTTATACGCATCCGCCAGCGCCTTTTCCGGCTTCTTTCCGGACATTGCAAGCGCAAATGCCTCATTGGCTGCCGCAGCGTCCGGTGCTGCATACATGCAGTAATCTAGGCCGTGATCTGCACACAGGCAGCCCTTTGCATTGAAATAATCGATGCGCTCACACAATGCCGCTGCAACATCCTCTGCGCTTGTCAGCTCACGTCCCACCACGCCGGACAGCTTCTGAATGTATGCGTCAAAACCGGGCTTTTCGATGTTGACTGCCTTATCCGGACGGAATGCAGGCAGCACCTTGATCGAGAACGACTCATCTGCGGCAATCATGTCGTGCCAGTGCAGGTCATCCACCGGGTCATCCGTCGTACAGATTGCCTTGACGTTGAACTTCTCCATGAGGCTGCGCGCAGAATATCCCTTCAGGATTTCATTGCACTTGTCATAGATTTCGTCCGCATTGTCCGGCGTCAGTGGCTCCGTGATGCCAAAGCCGCGCTGCAGTTCAAGATGGCTCCAATGATACAGCGGATTGCCGATCAGCTGCGGCATAGTCGCTGCAAATGCACGGAATTTTTCGCGGTCATCTGCGTCTCCGGTTACTTTGTCTTCCGTCGTTCCGGCTGCACGCATCACGCGCCATTTATAGTGGTCACCGCCGAGCCAGACCTGAGAAATATTGTCAAATTTCCGATCCTCGGCGATTTCCTGCGGATTGATATGGCAGTGGTAGTCAATAATCGGCATCTGCTCCGCTATTTCATGGTACAGCTTTTTCGCTGTCTCCGTGGAAAGCAGAAAATCCTCATCCATAAACGGTTTCATACCTGTGCCTCCTGCCTCTTATACTTTGCCCTCAGTCTTGTCGAGCATATCCCAGCAACCCCACAGGTACATGATGCCGAGTGCGCGGTCATACAGGCCGTAGCCCGGTCTGCACTCCTCGCCCCAGATGTGACGTCCATGGTCCGGACGCATGTAGCCCTGATAGCCACAGTCGTGGTATGCCTTCATGATGTCCAGAATGCCGACATCGCCGTCACAGTCGCGGTGAGAGGCTTCGGTGAAGTCGCCGTTGTCAAAATGCTTGACGTTGCGCACATGTGCGAACGCAATGCGGTCACAATAGGTGCGGACGATATCTGCGACATCGTTCTCCGGGTTTGCGCCCAGCGAACCGGAGCACAGGCACAGGCAGCTGTGGTCGTCATCTACCATGTTCAGGAAGTGGCCGATGGACTCCTTGTCAACCAGCAGGCGCGGCAGGCCAAAGATATCCCAGGGGGGATCATCCTGATGGATCGCCATTTTGATGCCGGTCTCATGGCAGGTCGGCATAATTGCTTCGAGGAAGTACTTCAGGTTCTCCCACAGCTTTTCCTTGGTTACCGGCTTGTACGCCTCAAACAGCTCGTCCAGCTTCGCCATGCGTTCCGGCTCCCAGCCAGGGAACGTCATGCCGTGCAGGTTTCCAAGGATATAATCTGCCATTTCCTTATAATCCTGCTGGATTTTGGACTTTTCATAGTACAGTGCGGTTGCGCCATCGCCCATCGGATGGAACAGATCAGTGCGCGTCCAGTCAAAGATCGGCATGAAGTTATAGGTGACAACCTTGACGCCGAACTGTGCCAGGTTCTTCAATGTGGTCTTGTAATTTTCAATATACTTGTCGCGGGTCGGAAGGCCGATCTTGATGTCATCGTGTACGTTGACGCTTTCGACAACGTCCATGTTAAAGCCCGCGCCTTCAATCTGCTTGCGGGCCTCTTCGATCTCCTCAACCGTCCAGACCTCGCCTGCCTGCTTGTCATGCAGTGCCCAGACAAGTCCCGTTACACCCGGGATCTGCTTGATCATTTCCGGCGTGATGCTGTCATTGCCCTCGCCGTACCATCGGAATGTCATCTGCATAAAAAATCCTCCTTACTGCTCACTGTTATAAATCTCATACTAAACCCTACCATTCATAGTAAACGATGCGGGTTTCCCTGTCAATTTTTTCTTGTTCTGAATTAAAACTTATCCAAAACTTATTCAGAAAGATTGTTCAAAAACGACTCTATTTTTTCCTGCTGATAAGCACCGGCATAGGTTCCGGCACGCAGGCGTTCCAGGCCGTCGGATACAAATTCCGCCCAGCTCTCGTTTTCATGATTTACCAGAATGGGATAAAAGAACACTCTGTTCTTTTCTGCCGCATGCAGATCGTCACACGCATCGCCGCAGGCCAGCACATGGTCGCGGGCATAGCCCAGCTCAAGCAGGCCTGCAATACAGCGTTCCTTGTTTCCGCAATCCTCCGCCAGAACAACATCTGTGTGTTCCAGCAGCCCATACATGTCCCATTCTTCCAATACAGTAGCCAGCGGTGCATTGGAAATGACGGCAACATCCGCATAACGGTGTGCCCGTGCCAGTGCACGCTGTACGCCCTCAAACGGGCGCCTGTCTTCCTTAGGCAGCAGGGCAATCTGTCGATTGGATTCCCTGCTCCAAAGCAGTGCCTTTTTCAGGCAAATGCTGTTTGTCCGCTCAATCTCCTCCTGAAGCGTGCGGTGATTGAGCGCTCCGCCAGCGGATGTCCACCGCAGCAGGTCATCCAAACCGGGAATATCATAACCAGCTTCGCTGATCTCCCGCAGAATCATTGCCAGACCCTCAAACCGGTTGATGCCGCGCGTGGTCGTATACAAATTAATTTCGTTCCAGCGCGACAGAATCAGGCCGCGCCCCCGCTCCAGTCCCCATTCATCTACGAGGCCGGGACCAAAGCACTGTGTGTGTTTTCTCTCCATGGTGTCCATGGCGCATCCGTCACTGTCTACAAAGATCAGATAATTTTTCCGTTTTACAAAACGTTCAAGCTGATTCGCCATAGCAATCCTTCCTTTCTTCCCCCCGGGTGGGAGAGGGCCCCCTGAAAGCCCTCTCCCTTCCGGTGAGTCGGAGAGTTGTGTTATTGGAGGATGGATGGATTTCTTTTAAGCTTCGCCGCGGCGGCGTGCCAGCTCTGCAACGTTCGCTTCTACCTTCTTCTTGCTCAGCGGGTAGATGAAGAACAGTGCCAGTGCAACAGCAATCAGACCAATCGCCGGGATCAGGCAGGACAGATCAAAGATCTTGGACGTAACAGCCGGATCAAATGCAGTCTCCTGCGTATAACCGATCATGCCCAGAAGGCCGCCGATCATGCCGGAGGAGAACGCCTGGCCAAGCTTGCGTGCGAACGAGTAAACCGAGTAAATGGTACCGTCCTCGCGGACGCCGTTCTTGACTTCCGCGTCGTCGATGACGTCAGTAATCATTGCCCAGATAATGGTGTTGAAGAAGCCGAGGCCGATATAAGCCACTGTGTAGAATGCGACATATACATACGGGTTCTCCGGACGTACAACCAGGCAGACAAGATAAACGATTCCACCAAACAGGCAGGAAACGGTGGACAGCTCCTTTTTGCCGAACTTTGCCGAGAGCTTGGTTGCAAGCGGTGCACAAACAACCAGTACTGCAACGGAACCTGCCATCGCGGCTGCGGACTGCGCCGCTGCGCTGCCATAGTAGTTCGGGAATACATAAGCGGACATACCCTGCATGCCGAGCATGCCAAGCAGCAGCAGGATTGCAGCTGCGATGATGCCGAGCAGTGCGCGGTTGGTGAAGATGCTCTTGAGCATCTTGCCGACATCGAGCTTTTCGGTGTTTGCCGGAACCTCAACACGCTCACGGACGAGGTTGAAGCAAAGCAGGTAGCAGATGATTGCACAAACGCCGAAGACGCCTGCGATAATCGTCATACGGGAGCCGGAAAGAACGGTGTTGCCGTTTACGGTCTCATACGCAACCAGCGGGGTGCCGACGCCGATAACCAGACCGGCGAGTGTTGCACCGATGGTTCTCCAGGTGGAAAGCTGTGCACGGTCAGTCGGATCGGAAGAAATTGCCGATGCCATCGAGCCGTACGGGATGTTGATGGAGGTATAGAAGATGGAGCCCCACAGGATGTAGGTGATAACCATCCAGAATACCTTGAATCCATAGGACATGCCTGCGAATTCTGACTGATAAATTAGGAATGAAGCGATTGCAACCGGGCCGCACATGCGCTTGATCCACGGACGGAACTTGCCGTCCTTGGTCGGCTTGGAGCGGTCAACAATCTGACCCATGGTGACATCGGTTACCGCGTCAACGAAACGCGCTGCCATCATCAGCAGGCCGACAACGCCTGCACCGATTCCCATTACGTCGGTGTAAAACTTCAGCATAAAGCTGGAGGACAGGATGAAGGTGAAATCATTACCGAAGTCACCAAACATGTAGCCTATCTTATCTTTCATGCCAAACGGCCGCACAGATGTAGAATTAGCTGCCATTGTTTTTCCCTCTCTTTCTTTCAAAAAATTTCTCTCTATCTCCAGG
>CALYTA010000075.1 GCA_945486175.1 uncultured Clostridia bacterium
CGCTGTATGTGCGCGTCATGGACTATAAGAGCGGACAGAAAAAATTTGAGCTGTCTGACCTGTGGTATGGATTGAATGTCCAGCTGCTGCTGTATCTGTTCACCATTCAGGACCATGGATTGGAGCGCTACCGCGAAAAACTCGCACAGGAAATCGATGAAATTGTTCCGGCGGGCGCGCTGTATATCCCGACGCGCAATGCGCTGGTCAATGCGCCGCGCGGCACCGACGACGAGACCATCGAACGGCTGCGGCGCAAACAGCTACGGCGCTCCGGATTGCTGCTGGATGACCCCGAAGTGATCGAGGCGATGGAGCACGGCATCACAAAGGACGGCGAATTTCTGCCGATTGGCTATCTGAAAAAGGGTGGCATGTCGGCAGCGAGCTTGAACAGCCTTGCAAGCATGGAACAGATGGGCAAGCTGAGCGGGCATATCCGGCACATCCTGCGCAGCATGGGACACGAGCTGATGGAGGGCAAAATGGATGCGCGCCCGGTACGGCGCGGCCCGACAGAGGATGCATGTACCTGGTGCCCATACCGCGCCGTGTGCCGCTTTGATGCGAAACTGGGCGATAAGCCGCACAACATAGCGAAAATCAAGCCGGAGGAGTTCTGGCAGGACATTGACCGCGAACTGGAAGGAGGGCACGGACATGGGCGTTAACTGGACAGAAGAACAGCGGGCAGCGATTTCCAACCGCGGCGGCACGCTGCTGGTTTCAGCGGCAGCCGGTTCGGGCAAGACCGCTGTGCTGGTCGAGCGCGTTTTGCAGCGCGTGACCGACCCGGAAAATCCGTGCGATATCGATTCCTTCCTGATCGTCACATTTACCAAGGCGGCCGCAAGCGAGATGCGCGGCAAAATTGCCGATGCATTGACTGCGCTCGCGGCACAGCATCCGCGCGATGTGCGCCTGCGGCGCCAGCTGATGCTGGTGCACCGTGCGAAAATCACGACCGTGCATGCGTTCTGCATGAGCCTGCTGCGTGAGCATTTCCATGAATTGGGCCTGCCGCCGGATTTCCGCACGGCAGATGAGAGTGAACAGGCCGCGATGCAGGCGGATGTGCTGGAAGACGTACTCGAAGCACAGTATGCGCGCGAGGACGAGGGATTTGCCGCACTGGTCGATATTCTGAGCGCGGGGCGCGATGACAAGCGGCTGAGCGATATTGTGCTGGAGACCTTCCGCAATTTGCAGGCATCGCCGCACCCGGCACGCGTGCTGGCGGGCTACCGCGCGCAGTTTGTGTGCCCGTTTGACCGGCTGGCAGACACCGACTGGGGGCGCGAGCTGCTGGACACGGCGAAAGGGCGCATCGAGTATGCGATTGCCGCGCTGGAAAATGCGCTGGACGAGATGCAGGGCGCGGAGGATGTGCGCCTGAAGTATGAACCGGCGTTTCAGGATGATTTCAATGCCGCGCGCACGCTGCTCACGCTCGTCGGGGACGGCGCATGGAATGCCGCCGTGCAGCAGTGCCGCGAGATACGGCGCAACCGCATGAAGCTGGGTGCAGTGCGCGGCTATGAGGACAAGGCATTTCTCGACCGGCTCAAGCAGGCGCGCGAAACCTGGAAGGAAATTTCGTTCGAGCTGATGGACAGCGTGCTGTGCATGACGGAGGAAGAAGTCCGGTTGGATATGGACATGATGGCGCCCGCCGTGTGCGCACTGTGCGACACGGTACAGGCGTTTATGGACGCCTACCAGCAGGAGAAGCTGCGGCGCGGCGTCGTGGATTTCAATGACCTGGAGCACTTCGCGGTCGGGCTGTTGACCGATGCGGACGGTGCGCCGACCCAGCTGGCGAACGACATGCATTTTTCCGAAATCATGGTCGACGAATATCAGGACACCAACGCGGTGCAGGACGCGATTTTCCGCGCGGTCAGCGACGAAGAAAAAAATATCTTCATGGTCGGCGATGTCAAGCAGAGCATTTACCGCTTCCGTCTCGCCAATCCTGCGATTTTCCTGCAAAAGTATCTGGCATACCATGATGCAGAGGACGTCACGGATGCCGCGCCGCGCCGTGTTGTGCTCTCGAAAAACTTCCGTTCGCGCCCGCAGGTATTGGACAGCGTCAATTTCCTGTTTTCCGCGCTGATGAGCGAGCAGCTGGGTGATCTGGATTATACCGACCGGGAGGCGCTGCATGTCGGCGCGTCGTTCCCGCAGGGAATGGACGATTACCGCACGGAGGTCTGCCTGCTGGAGACACAGTCGGACGATGAGGACGCGCCGGAGGCCATCCGGCAGGAGGCGGATTACTGTGCCGGACGCATCCGGGAGATGCTGGAAAGCGGCTTCCGCGTGACAGACAAGCAGACGGGCGGACTGCGCCCGTGCCGTCCGGAGGATTTTGTCATCCTGCTGCGCTCCGCCAAAAACAAAGCGCCGGTGTTCCAGAAGGCGCTGAGCGAATGCGGCATTCCGGCAGGGGCAGATGCACCAGATGACATGCTGGACACGCCGGAGATACACACGCTGGTGTCATGGCTGGAAATTGTGGACAATCCGCGGCAGGATGTGCCGCTGCTGGCTGCACTGACCTCACCGCTCGCGGGCTTTACCGAGCAGGAGCTGGCAGAGATCCGGCTGGCTGACCGCGACAGCGATTTTTACACCGCGCTGCGCGCGTCTTCCGACACAAACGAAAAGGCGCGCGCGTTTCTGGAGCAGCTGGATGAGCTGCGCCTGTTCGCGGCGGATGTGCCGGTGCGCCAGCTGCTGTGGCACATTGTGGACAGCACGGGCGCGATGGGTATTTTCGGCGCGATGCCGGGCGGACGCGCACGGCAGCACCATATCACGGCACTGACCGAGCTGGCGGGCACATTTGAACGCGGCGGCAGCCGCGGCCTGTTTGCCTTTGTGCGCTTCCTGCGGGAGCTGCGCGAGACAGACGGCACGCTGACCGTGCCGGACAGCGAGGAAGCCGCGGGCATGGTGCGCATCATGACAATTCACAAATCCAAGGGACTGGAATTTCCGATTGTCATTCTGGCGAACTGCGCGAAGCAGTTCAACGAGCTCGACCTGCATAAGCCCGTGCTGCTGCATGAGCGCATGGGCATCAGCATGCGCTGCCGCGACATGTCGCGCGGCATCCAGTACGACGGGCTCGACCGGCGGGCAATGGCGTGCGCACTGCGCCGCGAGATGGTGAGTGAGGAGTTGCGCGTGCTGTATGTCGCACTGACGCGCGCGAAGGAAAAAATCATCTGTACGTGTGCGGTGCGCGATGCGGCAAAGCAGGCGGAAAAATGGGCGGCAATTGCGTCGCTCGACCCCATTCCACCGTATGCGCTGGCGGGTGCAAACCAGTATGCGCTGTGGCTGTGCGTGCCACTGCTGCGCCATCCGAGCGCCGCGCCGCTGCGCGCGCTGTGCTCCCAGCCGCCGGAGCTGGATGTGCATGCGCCCGACTGCTTTGCGGTGCGCATTGTGCCGTATCAGCGGCAGGAAGCAGCTGAACAGGCAGAAATACACGGGGAATTTGCGGAGATCGAACGGCTGGAGGCACCCACGCTGCGCCCATATGCGGCGGATGTGCTCAGTGACCTGCCGTCCAAGCTGACAGCGACAGCCATCACCGATTCGTTTCGCGCGCAGGAGGCACAGGAGGATACCCAGCCGCCGAAATACAGCGTCGAGCTGCGCCGCCCGTTCTTTGATCGCGATGCGCGCGGGCTGACGCCGTCGGAAATCGGCACGGCGCATCATCTGTTTTTGCAGTTCTGCGATTTTGCGCGTTGCGAGAGCGCGGAGGGGCGCGAAGCCGAACGCGAACGCCTGCGGGCGCGGCATATCCTGAGTGACGCGCAGGCGGATGCGATTGAGATGGACAACATTGCCGCCTTTTTTTCGTCCGACCTCTATCAGAAGCTAAAGAATGCGCAGGCGGTGCACCGCGAGTTCAAATTTTCCGTGCTTGTCCCGGCGGGCGACTATTATCCACAGGCTGTGGATTTCCCGGAGGAGCGCGTGCTCATGCAGGGCGTCATCGACTGCCTGATTGAGACCGCGGACGGCCTGCTTGTGCTCGATTTCAAGACCGACCGCGTGCCGAAGAGCAAGGTGCGCGAGCGCGCGGAGCGCTACCGCGCCCAGCTGTCCGCTTACCGCCGCGCAGCGGAGGAGGTATTCGGCAGACCGGTGTGCGCGTGCGCGCTGTTCTTCCTGCACAGCGGGCAGACAGTCTGGCTGCGCGAAACGGAATAAGCCATACAGCGGCAAAACCGGTATAAATCGCAAAAAACACAGCTTTTGCGGCACAGACTGCTCCTTTCAAAGGAAAAACCCGCCTTCGTTCAACAAAATATACGCGAAACAAAAAAAGTTCTTGCATTTCAAAGGTCGTTGTGATATCATAATTTTACGACTGTAAGGCTTATGCGGAAAGAGGTGAATCGAAAATGAAGGAAGGAATCCATCCGAACTACAAGCCGACTACCATTCGTTGTGCTTGTGGCGCTGTATATGAGACCGCTTCCACCAAGGAGAATATCTCGGTAGAAATCTGCTCCAAGTGCCACCCGTTCTTTACCGGTAAGCAGAAGCTCGTTGATACCGGCGGACGTGTTGACCGCTTCAAGAGAAGATTCAATCTTGACAAGTGATTTTATGAACCCGTCCCTCTTTGGGGCGGGTTTTTGCTTGCCGGATTTGTTACAAAATACGATGACTGCGGAGGGATTACAGATGTTGAAGGAACGTGCAACCGAATACTACAAAAAGGGTTACAACTGTGCGGAGACCATCATCCGCGCGGCAAATGATGAGTACCAGCTCGGCCTGACTGAGGATGCCATGAAGCTGTGCGGCGGCTTCGGCGGCGGCATGGGCTGCGGCAAGGCGTGCGGCGCGCTGTGCGGCGGCATCAGTGCCATCAGCGCAAAGCTGATCGATACCAAGGCGCATGAAACACCGGAGCTGCGTGCGGACTGCACCAGGCTGGTCGCAGCATTCAACCGCATTCTCGGCGACACCGAATGTAAGAATCTGAAGGCGAAATATTATTCAGGCTCCGGCTGCCTGGAGACCGTCCTGCTCGGCTGCGAGGCGCTTGAGAGCGTCATGGAGTGAGAACAGTCTGAAATTCGCACGGAAAGGAGTCGCTTTTTGTCAGCGGCTTCTTTTTTTGCCCATTTTGATTGAAAAAGCGGGAAAATCATAGTATGATATAAAATTGATCTGATATACTATTTTTTGACGAAAGAGGGTGTGTCCTGTGGCCGGGAAACACGGGCAGATGTCCGAATCGCTGCTGGTCGGCACGCTGCTGGCGCTCGCCGGAGGCTTCATGGATGCCTATACCTACCTGATCCGTGACCAGGTGTTCGCCAACGCGCAGACAGGCAACATCGTCCTGCTGGGACTGCACCTGATGAACGGCGAATGGATGCACGCACTGTATTATTTTATCCCGATTGTGTCTTTTTCCGTGGGTGTGCTGCTCGTGCTGGTCATCCGCGGGCGCATGCAGGAAAACCGCGCGCTGCACTGGCGGCAGCTGGTGCTTGCGCTGGAAATCATTCTGCTGTTTGTGGTGGCATTTTTGCCGCAGAACCTGAATATGCTGGCAAATGTGCTGGTGTCGTTCACCTGCGCGATGCAGGTCGAGTGCTTCCGCAAGATTCGCGGCGTGACCTGTGCCACGACGATGTGTACGGGCAATCTGCGCTCCGGCACCGAGCTGCTGTGGAATTACCGCAGGTCGGGCGATCCCGACCAGAAGCGGCGCGGAATGCATTATATTATTGTAGACCTCGTGTTTGTCGCCGGGGCAATGCTCGGCGCACTGGTCACGCGGTTTACAGCGGAAAAGGCCATTCTGACGGCATGTGTACTGCTGGGTGCAGCCTTTGCCGCCATGTTTTTGGAAGAAGATATCTTTACCTGACCGGAAGGAGGGACAGGCTGTGGAAGAATGGATGGAAGAGATGGAGTCGGACCGGGCGGTGCTCGTCGGCCTGCATGCGTCGGTGTTTACCGC
>CALYTA010000076.1 GCA_945486175.1 uncultured Clostridia bacterium
CTCTCCTTTTTTCTTTGTTTTTGTCCCGGATAGGCAAAACTACTTGCCAAGTACCTGTAAAGCGGTATATTATAACAATATATATGCTTATCCGACGAAAGGATGATGGAACCAATGCGCAAACAAAACAAACCCGCCGCAGAAGAGGAAGTACCCAAGAGCCGGTTTCACAGCGAGCTGTTTGACTGGGGCGAGGCGCTCCTGATTTCTCTGGCAACCGTGATCCTGATTTTTGTGTTCGGCGTCCGCATTATCGGCGTGCAGGGCTCGTCCATGGAGCCGACGCTTCAGGATTCCAACCAGCTTCTCGTGTCCAATCTGTTTTATACGCCCGAAAAGGGTGATGTTGTGATTCTGACCAAGGATTCCTTTATGGAGAGCCCGATTGTCAAGCGCGTGATTGCGACAGAGGGCGATACGGTCGATATCGACTTTGAAACAGGCGACGTTACGGTAAACGGTGAAGTTCTGGAAGAGGATTATATTGCAGAGCCGACGATAACCTTTTACGATGTGACCTTCCCGCAGACTGTGCCGGAGGGCTGCATTTTTGTCATGGGTGACAACCGCAACCATTCAACTGACAGCCGTTATGGCGCACTCGGCATGGTGGACACACGCTATGTCATCGGCAGGGTTTTGATGCGCATTTATCCGTTTAATGAAATTGGAACGGTATCATAAGGAGGATTCATGAATATACAGTGGTATCCCGGCCATATGACGCGCACCCGCCGGCAGATGGCGGAAAATATCCGTCGTGTGGACGCGGTGTGCGAGGTCGTCGATGCGCGCATTCCGCAGGTCAGCCGCAACCCGGATATGGATGACATCGCAGCCGGCAAGCCGCGCCTGCTGGTGCTCAACCGCACCGATCTGGCGGACCCGGAGTCGACAAAGCTGTGGGCAGCGTATTACCGCCGGCAGGGCTATGCCGTGCTGACCACCGATTCGAGAAGCGGTGCAGGTGTGGCAAAGTTTTCCGCCACCGTGCGCACGATGCTGGCGGATAAAATTGCACAGTGGAACGCAAAGGGTCAGACCGGCAAGCCGGTTCGTGTCATGGTTGTCGGTATTCCGAATGTCGGCAAATCCACATTTGTCAACCGCGTGCTCGGAAGGAAATCCGCAAAGGCAGCGGATAAGCCGGGCGTGACGCGCGGCTCACAGTGGTTCCGTGTCGAAGGCGGCCTCGAGCTGCTGGATACGCCGGGCATTTTGTGGCCCAAGCTGGATGATGAGCGCACCGGCATTTACCTCGCTGTCACCGGCGCGGTCAAGGACGATATTCTGGACGTCGAAACGCTCGCGTGCAAGCTGATGGAGATTCTCTATCACCATTCGCCGCAGTCGCTGACCGGGCGGTATAAAATTGAGCTTCCGGCGGAGGATGAGGAATTTGATTTCCTCGGCTATGAGCTGCTGATGCGTGCCGGACGCAAGCGCGGCTTCCTGATTTCCGGCGGCGAGATCGACACGGAGCGCATGGCGCGCATTCTGCTCGATGAGTTCCGCGGCGGAAAGCTCGGACGCATTACGCTGGAGACACCGGACGAATATGCTGACACGGAGGAAACCAATGGCGAAGCAGAATAAGCCGCCCGTGTTGCTCACGATGGACAAAGAGGCTGAGATCCGGGCACAGGGTTTTGCTGCGGTGTGCGGCATTGATGAAGCCGGGCGCGGCCCGCTCGCCGGCCCGGTTGTCGCGGCAGCAGTTATCCTGCCGGAAGGCATTGAGCTGTCCGGCGTCAACGATTCCAAAAAAATCACCGAGAAAAAGCGTGAGCTGTTGTTTGACTTTGTAAAGGAGAATGCCCTTGCATGGGGCATCGGCGAGGCGAGCGAGACTGAGATCGACGAGATCAATATTTTGCAGGCGACCTTTCTGGCAATGCACCGCGCAGTGGATGCGCTGCAGGTTCCGGCGGACTTTGCGCTGGTCGATGGCAACCGCATCAGCGGCCTGGATATCCCGTCGGAATGTGTCATCGGCGGCGACGGAAAGGTGCTGTCGATTGCGGCGGCGTCCATTCTGGCGAAGGTCACGCGAGACCGTTACATGCGTGAAATGGCGGAGCAGTACCCACAGTATGGCTTTGAAAAGCACAAGGGCTACGGCACCAAAGCACATTATGCGGCGATTGAACAGTACGGCATCTGCCCGCTGCACCGCAAGACCTTTTTGAAAAAGGTTCTGAACAAATGACGACCGGACAGCGCGGCGAACAGCGGGCGGCAGAGTTTCTGGAGCGGCATGGCTATGTCGTTCTGGCCCGCAATTACCGCACCCGGTACGGCGAAATCGACCTGATCTGTGCGGGCGCGGGCTGTATTGTGTTTGTCGAAGTAAAGACGCGCAGCAGCACAAAATTCGGCGCACCGCGCGAAGCGGTCACGCTGTCCAAACAGCGGAAGATCATTCTGGCGGCACAGCAGTGGCTGGCAGAGCATCCGACGGAATTACAGCCGCGCTTTGACGTTGTGGAAGTGCTGGTTTCCGGTGGCCTGTGCCGCGTCAATCATATTTCCAATGCATTCGAGGTGTCCTGATGGATTATTTTGACCTGCACTGTGACACGATTTATGAGCTGAGTGGGTACGGCTTGTACCGCAAAACGCGCGGCACGCTGCGAGAAAACGGCGGACAGCTCGATCTGGCGCGAACGGCACGGTATACGCACTATGCACAGGTGTTTGCATTGTTCTGCGGCGCGGCACCAATTGGGACGGAGGAAGAGGCACACGCGCACTTCACACATTTGCTGCAAACGGCACAGAATGCGTTTGCTTCCTGTTCAGATGTGCTGGTGCATTGCAGGACAGCGAATGATTTTCTGTCCGCAGAGCGGCAAGGGAAGGCGGCAGCCTTCCTGTCCATCGAGGGTGCGGAGCTATTGCAGAGCGAAGCAGACATACAGGCGGCAATTGATGCGGGCGTGCGCATTGTCACACTGACCTGGAATCATCGCTCACGCTATGGCTGCGGTGCGGCGGCTGACAACGATGCCGGACTGACCGAAGCGGGCATCCGGCTCGTGCAACGGCTGTCGGCGCACGGCATCTTTCCCGATGTGTCGCACCTGTCCGAGCGCGGCTTCTGGGATCTGATGCAATGCACCTCTGCACCTGTTCTGGCGACGCATTCCAACAGCCGTGCGGTGTGTCCGCACCTGCGCAACCTGACCGACGCGCAGTTTACCGCTATGATCCAGCGCGGCGGGCTGATCGGCATCAACCTGTATGTACCGTTCCTGACACGGAAAAAGCATGCAGATGTTTCGGATATTCTGCGCCATATCGAGCATTTTTGCGTGCTCGGCGGGGAAGAAAACCTGTGTATCGGTGCGGACTGGGACGGCTGTGACCGTCTGCCCGACGGCATTGAAGATGTAACCGGCATGGAGCGCCTTGCGGAAGCGCTGGCGCGGCACGGCTATTCCGACACACAGATTCGCAATCTGATGTATGACAACGCAAAACGGTTCGTGACAGCGAACTTTTGATAGATACTTATTCTGAGAATGAAACAACCCGGGAGGTTTTCAAATCATGGATTATGTAAGCACAAGAGACAAAAATCTGACCGTCAGCGCCGCTAAGGCGATTGCGACAGGCATTGCGCCGGACGGCGGCCTGTACTGCCCGACGGAGATCCCGCAGCTGACGGCGGACGACTTTGCCGCCCTGTGCGCAAAGGATTACCGCGGCAGAAGCGCCGACATCCTCGGCCGTTTCCTGACCGATTTTACCGCAGAGGAGCTGGAGACCTATGCGGCCCGCGCCTATGCGGATGAGAAGTTCGGAGGCCCCGATACTGCGCCGCTGGTCAAGCTGGAGGACGGCAAGTACATTCTGGAGCTGTGGCACGGCCCGACCTGTGCCTTCAAGGATATGGCGCTGCAGATGCTGCCGCACCTGCTGACTGCATCGCTGCGCAAGACCGGTGAGCAGCGCACCGCCTGCATCCTCGTTGCGACCTCCGGCGATACCGGCAAGGCGGCACTGGACGGCTTTGCGGATGTCGAAGGCACCAAGATCATGGTTTATTATCCGGTAGACGGTGTCAGCACGATTCAGAAGCTCCAGATGGTCACCCAGAAGGGCGGCAACGTACAGGTCTGCGCGATCCGCGGCAACTTCGATGACGCACAGAGCGCAGTCAAGAAGATTTTTACCGACAAGGCTTCCATCGACAAGCTGGATGAACAGGGCATGACACTTTCGTCTGCAAACTCCATCAACTGGGGCAGACTGGCGCCGCAGATTGCCTACTATGTTTCGGCGTACTGCGACCTTCTCAACCGCGGCGACATCAAGCTGGGCGATCCGATCAATGTCTGCGTGCCGACCGGCAACTTCGGCAACATTCTCGCGGCATATTTTGCAAAGCAGATGGGCGTTCCGGTTGCAAAGCTGATCTGTGCATCCAATGAAAACAACGTCCTGACCGATTTCTTTACCTCCGGCGGCACGTATAACCGCGTCCGTCCGTTCCACACGACGATTTCCCCGTCGATGGATATTCTGATTTCCAGCAATCTGGAACGTTTACTGTTCCTGGTTTCCGGCTATAATGACAGCATGGTTGCCGGACTGATGGCACAGCTGGCAGAAACCGGCACCTATACCGTACCGGAGGATGTATTTGCAAACATCGGCAGCCAGTTTGCTGCGGGCTTCTGTGACGATGCGCAGACCAAGCAGACAATTGCACGCCTGTTTGAGGAAAACAAGTACCTGTCCGATACGCACACGGCTGTTGCCGTCAAGGTTTACGAGGATTACCGTGCGCGCACGGGCGACACCACACCGACTGTCATTGCGTCCACTGCAAGCCCGTTCAAGTTCTGCCAGAGTGTCATTTCCGCGCTGGGCGGTGAAGTAACAAGCGATGGCACCGAGCTGCTCGATCAGCTGCACGATATGACCGGTGCACCGGTACCGGCCCCGCTGGCAGCACTGTCCGGCCTCAAGCCGCGCTTTGATCTGGTCATCGACCGTGAGGATATTCTGGGAACGGTTGATCTGCTGAACAAAATCTGAGCATGGCGCTGTACACAATCTCTGACCTGCATCTGTCGTGCGGCGTGGAAAAGCCGATGGATATTTTCGGCGGCAGATGGCAGGGCTATATGGAGAAGATTGAAAAGAACTGGCGGGCGATGATTTCGCCTGAAGATACGGTCGTCATCGGCGGCGATATTTCGTGGGGCATCAGTCTTTCGGAAGCCCTGCCGGACTTCCAGCTTCTCAGCAGCCTGCCCGGAAAAAAGATCATCGGGAAGGGAAATCACGACCTGTGGTGGAACACCGTCCGTAAGATGAAACAATTTTTTGAGGACAACGGCATAAAAAATATCGATTTCCTCTTTAATAATTGTTTCATTTATGATAACATTGGTATTTGTGGGACCCGCGGTTGGTTTTTCGAGGAATCCTTTAAGGAATGCCATGACGAAAAGATTTTCCGGCGGGAACTGATCCGGCTGGAAGCATCTCTCAAGGCCGCAAAGGCACAGGGCGCAGAGGAAATCATCTGTTTCCTGCATTATCCGCCGATCTATGCGAATTTCCGCTGCGGCGAGATTATCGAGCTGATGCAGCGCTATGGCGTCGGGCGGTGCGTGTACGGGCATCTCCATTCCGACAGCCTGCGCTATGCCGTGACCGGCCTGCATGACGGCATTGATTTTACGCTGGTATCGGGCGATTACATCGATTTTACGCCCGTCCTGCTAAAAAAATAGAAAAAAATGTAGCCAAAAAGCCAACTATCTGATAGAATAGATTGGACATATTATTAGGAGGAGTCATTTAACATGGAACTCAAGAATACCGAGAAGCTGGAACACAGCCAGGTCAAGCTGACCATCGCTGTTTCCGCTG
>CALYTA010000077.1 GCA_945486175.1 uncultured Clostridia bacterium
CATGCTGCCGGATCTCTGTATCCTCCGGCGTGAGCTGCGCCAGCAACGCCAGCAGCTGTGCCTGTGACAGATTGGTCGTGCACTGCTCCAGCAGCTGGTCCATCAACTGCGGATACTGTGCGCTTTCCAGATCACGCACTCTGCTCAACAGTCCCTGTAATACCTCGCGCTGGCGCGAGGTGCGCACATCGTCGTTATCCAGATAACGGATGCGGCTGTATGCCACCGCCTGTTCCCCGTTCAGCAGGACATTTTTCCCGCTTTCCAGACCTTCGCCGCGTTTGCCCATATACTCCAGCTCTCCGTCCGACAGATCAACCTCCACGCCGCCCAGCTGGTCAACGATATCTGCCATACCGGAGAAATTTACAGCGATATAGCTGTCTACATTCAGACCGAAATTTTCATTGATGGTTTGCAGCGCAAGCTCTCCGCCGCCATAGGCATATGCTGCATTCAGTTTGCATTTTCCATGCCCTTCGACATCAACGCGCGTATCGCGCGCAATCGAGCACAGGCGGATGCGGTTGTTGTGGCTGTCGATGGATGCCAGCATGATTGCATCTGAGCGGCCGCTGTCACCCTCCGCTGTATCAATGCCAAACAGCGCGACACAATCAAACGGATCGAGCTCTTCTGTTTCGCTGCCCGTCTGGTTGTCCACCATGTTTTTCATGGTATCATCCGACTGCACGCCGCCGAAAAAGAAATGATATGCCCCGAACAGAATGCCCGCAAGTGCGGCAATCAGCAGGGCAATATAGAGGACAACGCCTTTCTTTCCGATCATTCCGCTTCCTCACGCTGCCGGCAGATGAAGTTCCAGCTGTCACGGCACATATCCGCCAATGTTGCTTCCGCCGTAAAGCCGAGCACTTCCTTTGCCTTCTTTGTATCTGCCCAGCATTCCGCGATATCACCCGGACGGCGCGGCGCAATGACATACGGCAGCTCATGTCCGCAGGCTTCGGAAAATGCATGGATCAGCTCGAGCACCGAGCTGCCATGGCCCGTGCCGAGGTTGATGACATCCGTGCCCGTGCGCCCGAAGGCATATTCCAGTGCAAGCACATGCCCGTGTGCCAGGTCACAGACATGGATATAATCGCGCACGCCTGTGCCATCCGGCGTGTCATAATCGTCACCGAAGACATTGATGCGCGGCAGGTCGCCCGTCGCAACCTTTGCGACAAACGGCATCAGATTGTTCGGAATACCATTCGGGTTTTCCCCGATCAGGCCGCTCGGATGCGCGCCGACCGGATTGAAATAGCGCAGCAGCAGCACGCTCATCTCCGGCTGTGCCGCCGCGATATCTGCCAGAATGCGCTCCTGTGCCACCTTGGTATAGCCATACGGATTGGTTGCCGAGGTCGGCATGCTCTCATCAAACGGCACGGGATTGGTTTCACCATATACCGTCGCGGACGACGAGAAGACAATAACCGGACAGCCTGCCTCCTGCATCGCGGTGAGCAGATTCAGCGTGCCGGACACGTTATTGGTATAATAGCGCAGCGGCTGTGCCACTGATTCACCGACTGCCTTGAGACCGGCAAAATGAATGACGCCGTCGATGTGGTGTGCACGGAAAATGGCGCGCATCCCATCCGGATCAAGCAGATCGGTCTGATAAAAGTCCGGTGTTTTGCCGGTAATGCGCGCGATGCGGTCGACGACATCGCGCTTGGAATTGATTAAATTATCCGCGATGACCACCTGGTAGCCCGCTTCGAGCAGCTGTACACATACATGGCTGCCGATATAGCCGGTGCCGCCGGTGACCAGAATTGTTTTCATTTTCATTTATCCCTCCGCCATTGCTGTCTGCTGCGTCCGCAGCTCCATTTGTTCGATTGCCTCGCGGTTGACTTCATCTGCGCTGTGATAGGTCTTCACGCATGCATGCAGCACACGGCGCACCTCCTCGGCACTGCCGGAATCTGCGGCCCGCTTCAGCTGCTCAAGCATATGACCCATCACATGCGGGGAAATTTCCTCCTGCCGCTCGATAAAGATTTTCTGGTTCTCCGTTTTGCTCAGTTCCTCACTCTTCATCAGCAGCTCTTCATACAGCTTTTCACCCGGGCGCAAACCGATTTCCACAATATCAATATCGCTGTACGGAATATAACCGGACAGCCGGATGAGCTTTTCCGCGAGATCAAGAATTTTGACCGGCTCGCCCATGTCGAGCACATAGACTTCGCCGCCATGTGCCATTGCGCCGGCTTCCAGCACCAGCTGGGCCGCTTCTGGTATGGTCATAAAATACCGGATGATGCGCTTGTCTGTAATCGTAACCGGGCCGCCCGCGGCAATCTGCCGCCGGAACAGCGGGACAACCGAGCCATTCGAACCCAGCACATTGCCGAAGCGCACTGCCGCAAATTCGGTGCGCGAGACACCCTTCCGGCTTTGCAGAAGCTGCTCACACATGCGCTTGGTTGCACCCATGACATTGGTCGGATTGACCGCCTTATCGGTTGAAATCAGTACGAATTTCTCCACGCTGAACGTTTCACAGGCGCAGATTGTGTTCCAGGTACCGAAGACATTGTTTTTGACCGCCTCAGTCGGGCTGTCCTCCATCAGCGGCACATGCTTGTGTGCGGCGGCATGAAATACCACCTGGGGGCGGTGCTTGGAAAATACCTGATACAGCCGCCTGCGGTCACGCACCGAAGCGATTTCCACCCGGAGATCAAGTGCGTCGCCATACCGGCGCGCCAGCTCCTGCTGGACATCATACGCACCGTTTTCATAAATCTCCAGAATGACCAGCCGGCGAGGCTGGCAGCGTGCAATCTGCCGGCACAGCTCGGAACCGATGGAACCTCCGCCGCCTGTGACCATTACGGTTTTGCCCTGTAAAAATGCCTTTGTGCGCGCGGAATCCAATTGTACCGGCGCGCGGCCGAGCAGGTCTTCAATGCGTACCTCGCGCATGGAAGTGCGCAGCGGAGAGGCATTGTTCGGATGCCCCAGCAGATCCAGCCGGTCAGGCAGGACACTGACATGGCAGCTGGTCTGGGTGCAGATGCCCAAAATTTCACGGCGGCGTTCTGCCGACACGGTCGGCATTGCCACTACCAGCTCGGATACCGGCAGATTGCCGATGCGCTCCGGCAGCGCGCTGATCGGGCCATAGACCGGCAGGCCGTGAATGCGTGTGCCGATTTTTTCCGGATCATCGTCAAAAAAGCAGTGCGGCAGATACCGACCCTCCGGGCTCCGCTGCATCTCGCGCAGCAGGGATATCCCCGCATCCCCTGCGCCGATGATACCGGTATATACGCCGCCCTTCGGCGTGTGCCGTGTGACGATTTCACGGTACCTGCGGTACAGCATGCGCACCGCCAGCATTGCCAGAAGCGAAAAAGCCGCTGCTGTGCATACAAACATGCGCGACAGGCGCTGTCCAAACACATGCATGGACAGCAGGTTGAGCAGTGTGCCGCCTGCCATACCGAGCAGCAAGGTCAGATATTCCCGTGTCTCCGCATAACGCCACAGTGTGTCATATGTGCGCATCAGCAGCTGGAACAGCAGGATGCACACACCCATCTGCACAAGGCCCGGCCAGAGATTGCTCCAGTCCGTTGAGCTCGTGCCGTTGGTATCCGGCGTCAGGCGGAAAATAATCATGCTGACTGCCAGCAAAATGCATAAGTCAAGCAGCAGTACCAGCTGCTGCCGCCACCGATGTCTTCCTTTTTTCTGTTTGTCCCCCATTGATTTCATTGTCCTGTCTCATCCCTCATTCTACCGCAAATTTGTATATCCAGACATTCTTCTATCATCTTAACCCGCTTTTCGCTTACTGTCAATCGACAGTTTTGTATAAATTACAAGGTATCTCGTTTTTTTGGTAAGATTTCTGCAAAGATGCCATCGAAAAAAAGCCGCATCCCTGTTATTCTATGGTATACTATATATGTTTTGTATCATTGAAAGAAGGGGGATACTGCATGATCGACCTGCACTGCCATATTCTTCCGGGCGTGGACGACGGCGCACAGACAGCAGAACAGGCGCTGGAAATGGCACGGCTCGCCGTGCGCGCGGGCGTAAAAACAATTGCCGCCACACCGCATACCAACATTGCCCGCATGTTTGAAAATTATGTCTCGGACGAGCTGGACGCGCGTTTTGCAGCACTGCGCGCGCTGCTGCAGCAGGAGCACATCCCGCTGGAACTTGTCACAGGTGCAGAAATTTATTTTGACGGCGATGTCGCCGGCATGCTGCAGCGCGGCATGCTGCCGACGCTGGGCGGCACACGGTATCCGCTGGTGGAATTTTCGTTCCATGACCGCCCATCCCGCGTACTGGATGGGCTCAAATCCCTGCTGGATGCAGGCTATACACCGATCATCGCCCATCCGGAACGCTACCGCTTCGTGCAGCGGGACCCCGGCGGGCTGCTGCCTGTCTTCGCGGACATGGGCTGCGTCCTGCAGGTCAACAAGGGCAGCCCGCTCGGACGATTCGGCGAGAATGCCATGCGCGTATCCCGCTGGATGCTGGAAACCGGTCTGGTGCATCTGATTGCAAGCGATGCGCACAGCGAAACCGCACGCACGCCGTGGCTTGCGGATATCCACGCATTCCTGCGCGATGTCTATGGCGATGGCTGCCCGGAGCTGTTGCTCGAGTATAATCCCATGCATATTCTTCGCGACGAGCCGGTGGAATCCGTGTTCGACCGATAAGCAGCTCTTCCTTTACCATCCGAACAGACCAAAGGCTCCCTCTGATAAGGGAGCCTTTTTATCTTTTTCTGTAAAAAAACAATCAGCCGAACTGTTCCTTGCGCAGCCTGCCTTCGCGCAGCAGCCTGAACAGCGTATCGGCATCCTCCTGATCGATTGCATCGCGGTATTCCACCAGATGCTGAATCATTTCATCGATTTCCGCCACCAGCGGCTTCCTGTTCTCAATGAACAGCTCGGTCCACATGGTTTCATTCAGATAAGCCACACGCGTCAGGTCACGGTAGCTGCCGCCGGAATAGCCCTTGTGCTCCAGCTCGGACGGGCTTTTGATATAGGCACTTGAAATGATATGGCACAGCTGAGAGGTATATGCAATCATGCGGTCATGATGCTCCGGCGTCGTAATGACAAGCTGGCTGAAGCCGATTTCCGCAAACATATGCTTGACTTCATCTACAATTTCCGGTGTGGATGCATCCGTCGGCACGATCAGCATGCTCGCACCCTTGTACAGGTCCGCACTGGAGGCCTTATAGCCGGAAACCTCACGGCCTGCCATCGGATGCCCGCCGACATAATATAACCCATGCTCCTGGCACAGAGCCGTCAGCCGTTCCACCAGATAGCCTTTGACACCACAATCATCTGTAATAATACAGCCCGGTTTGAAGCAGTCAATATGCTGCTCGACAAAGTCACAGGACACTTTTGGATACATGGACAGCAGGACAACATCCGCTTCCTTCAGGTTTTCCGCTGTACCGATGGCATCAATTACACCCTGATCCAGCGCCAGCTCTGCGGTACTCTGTGTGCGGTTAAAGCCAATCACTCTGGCATCCGTGTACTTTTTAAATGCACGGGCAAATGATCCGCCGATCAGTCCGAGACCGATGACGGCGATTGTTCTCTGTTTCATATCATCGTTCCTTTGTCTGTTTTATCCTCATTTCATTGTAGCAAGGGGAAAATGCAAAGTCAATGCCGCCGGGCACTTTCGCTGTTTAAAGCGCAAAAAAAACCAACTGATACGTTTGGAAGCGGTGTGTCCTCAGCAATTTTTGATATATATAGAAAAAAAGACAGACCCGAAATGGCAATGTCATTAAGTTAAAATTTTTGCCGAACACGAAAAAGCACCCACCCCGT
>CALYTA010000078.1 GCA_945486175.1 uncultured Clostridia bacterium
TGAACAGGCCTTGCATGCGGATCTGGGCAAGAGCCGGATGGAGAGCTATATGTGCGAAATCGGCATGGTGTGCAGTGAACTGACATATATGACGAAACATGTGAGACAGTATGCGCGCGAACGGCGCGTGCGAACGCCGCTAGCACAGTATGTCTCGCGCAGCTATGTCAAGCCGTCGCCCTATGGCGTCACGCTGATTATGAGCCCGTGGAACTATCCATTTATGCTGACGCTCGACCCGCTCGTCGATGCGCTTGCGGCGGGCAATACGGCAGTCGTCAAGCCGAGCGCGTATTCGCCCCATACCAGTGAGGTGCTGCGGGATATCCTCACGGAATGTTTTCTGCCGGACTATGTCGCCGTGGTTACCGGCGGGCGGGAGGAAAATGCCTGTCTGCTGAATGAGCAGTTTGACTACATCTTTTTCACGGGCAGCCAGGCGGTCGGCAGGGAAGTCATGCGCCATGCGTCGGAGCATCTGACGCCGGTTGCGCTCGAACTGGGCGGAAAAAGCCCGTGTGTGGTGGATAAAACGGCAAAAATCAACCTTGCCGCGCGCCGCATTGTGTTCGGTAAATTCCTCAACTGTGGGCAGACCTGTGTTGCGCCGGATTACATTTACTGCGACGTCGCAATTCGCGATGAACTGGTGTCCGCGATTCGCCGTGAAATCAGACGGCAGTTCGGTGCCGACGCACTTGCCAATGAAAATTACGGAAAGATCATCAACCGGAAGCATTTTGACCGCATCAGCGGGTTGATTTCGCCGGAAAAGGTTGTTTTTGGCGGCAGGACGGATGCCGAAGCGCTGCGCATTGAGCCGACCGTTCTGTGTCCGGCAGACTGGAATGATCCGGCCATGCAGGAGGAGATTTTCGGTCCGGTGCTGCCGGTGCTGACCTATGACCGGCTGGAGGATGCGCTGGAGGAAATCAATGCGCGTCCGCATCCGCTTGCATTTTATCTGTTCACGGAGGATAAAAAGACCGTGCGCCATGTCACAGAGACCTGTGCGTTCGGCGGCGGCTGCATCAATGATACAATCATTCATCTCGCGACGACAAACATGGGCTTCGGCGGCGTCGGTGCAAGCGGCATGGGCGCATATCACGGAAAGACAGGCTTTGACGCATTTTCCCACCATAAGAGCATTGTGGATAAAAAAACATGGCTTGATCTGCCGATGCGCTACCAGCCATATACTCAGCTGTATGAAAAGCTGGTCCGCGTATTTATGCGGTGATAAAAAAACAGGTACCGATTCAGCACGGACTGATTCGATACCTGTTTTTTGTTGGAGATTGCAAACAGCTCCATTCCACCCTTTTTATTTTATATGGACGCTTGCGGGAGAGAGAAGGTCACTTGCGGAATGGAGCTGGAATTGCTTAGTTGAGATAGAAGGCAGGGATTTCACCGGTCAGAATCGGTTCTTCTGCGCCGGTGGTCTGGGACTTGACGAGTGCATCTGCCGTGACTGCGGCAACGTAGCCGTCCCATGCGGTCGGGCCTTCGACAACGCCGCGTTTTGCGCAGTCCACCCAGTTCTGGAGCTCGACATCATAGGAATCGATGAAGCGGTTGATCCAGCTCTGTTCAATTGGCGTAGAGTAATAACCGTTTTTGCGCACGGACGGGAAGGACGGTGCCGGCATATGTACGACACCCTCTTCACAAATAACCTCACAGTTGATGTCATAGCCGAACTTGCAGTTGACAAACACTTCGAGGTCGATGATGACGCCGGATTTGGTTTTCAGCACCATGATCTGCGGATCGCGCAGAGCCGGATGGCTGTACTTGGTTGTGCGCGGCATGAGAACCTGTGCGGAAACATATTCGTCATTGATGAGCCAGTGCAGGACATCGATTTCATGGATTGCCGTGTCATGGACTGCCATCGGGGTGTCATAGTTTGTGCCTACTTCCGGATTTCTGTGTGTGCACTTCAGGATCAGCGGCTGGCCGAAGTCACCGGAATCCAGAATCGCCTTTACCTGGTTATAGCCTCTGTCATAGCGGCGCATAAAGCCAACCTGTACCAGATGTCTGCCGGATGCCATTTCCGCATCGACAATGTCCTTGCAGTCTGCCGCAGTTGTGGCAAGCGGCTTTTCGGTGAACACCGGCTTTCCGGCAGCGATTGCAGCGAGAACTGCTTCTTTGTGTGCGAAGCCGGGAGAGCAGACTACAAGCGCATCGACTTCCGGATCATTCACAATCGACGGAATGTCCGTATAGTATTTTACACCGCCGGCAAGCTCCGCCGCAGCCTGTGCACCGGCTTCCATGACATCGCTCACCGCAACGACGGTGCAGCCCTGAAGCTTATACTGCAGACGTTTGATGTGTTCCTTGCCGATCGCGCCGCAACCGATTACACCAATTTTCAATTCCATAGTAACCTCCATGTTCCAAAGATGTGTGCTTACTGTGTGCTTTCTCTGTGGCTATAGTATAACATTTGCGTGCAATAATGTGCAATATAAAAATGAGAAATCCTTGAAAATCAGCCTATTATACGAAAAACAGATAAAATTTTTAGGCAAAATGCTGCAATATAAAGAATAGCACACGAAAACGCACACAAAGTATGTGTGCGTTGTAAGAAAAATGTGCAAAAAAAACGCCCACCGATCAATCGGTGGGCGTGAACTGCGTTGTCAGAGCATCTGCCTGATCTGAATGGCAAGATCGGTATAGGCGTATTCCGGGATTGGAAGGCCGTTTACCGTGTGGTCGTAGAGCAGGAGCAGGGGGCGGTAGCCCTGTGCAAACGGATCCTGTTCGATGATGGCATCAATTCTGCCGCGCCGAAGGTCTTCCCGGTTTTCTTCATTGAGGTCGAACCCGATAACGCGAAGCCGGCCGGTCAGGCCGAGGTGCGCGATGGCATCGCATACGCCGCGCGTGCCGTTTGCGGCGACATAGACGCCGCGCAGGTCGGGATGCTCCTCAACGGCATGGAGGATGATTTCATACGCATAATCATCGCGGTTAAAACAGCTTTGCAGCGGCAAAAGCTGTAAATTCGGACAATTTTCTTCGATTTCTGTATTGAACGAGGTATAGCGCTGTTTGTGCGCATAGTGGGTCAGGTGGGCGGTGATGGGAAGCACCTTGCCGCCGTCCGGCAGCATCAGGTTCATCAGTCCGGCGGCAACACGTCCACCGCGTTCGTTGTCCATACCGACATAGCAGAGACGCCCGCAGCCGGGCAGATCACCGTTGAATGTCACGATCGGCAGGCCGCCTTCAGCGAGCGAAGCGAGATAGTCGCAGACACCCTGGTCGCTCGACGGTGAGATGGCGAGCGCGTTGATGCCGAGCGCGAGCAGCTCATCAATGCACGCAATCTGTTCCTTTGGTTCGATGCGCTCCAGCGTTCGGATGTGCACTGTGACGCTGAGTGCACACAGCTTTTCCTGCGCAGCCCTGGCACCTTCGGCGACGAGCTGCATTGTCGGCGTTTCGATGGTCGTGATGATGACGCCGATGCAGAGGGATTGGGGTTTGATTCGGGGCGCAGCGCGGTGTTTTTTTTCAAAATATCCGAGTTCCGTCGCAATATTGCGGATTTTTTCCTCCAGCTCGGGCTTAACCCGGCCGCGATTGTGCAGAACACGGTCCACCGTTCCGCGGGACACACCTGCCGCCTGCGCAATCTGCTGTATGGTAACCGCCATGCTGATCCTCCTCGAAACTGCCACATGCAGGATAATTTATACTGTCATCAGAATAGCACATTGTGTGCACAAATGCAAGTGCCCGCGCTTATCTCCACATCATCCGGAACTGGAGCGGTGTGATGCCGGTCATCCGTTTGAATACCATGATGAAATGCGAGGCGTTGCTGAAGCCGCAGATATCTGCAATTTCCTCGATGCTGCGCGAGGTGGTGGAGAGCATCTGCCGCGCGCTGCGGATGCGCACGGTCTGGATGTACTGGTGCGGGGTGATGCCGCGGATGTTTTTGAACTGGCGGATAAAATAACACGAGCTGAGCGCGGACATGTGCGCGAGACTCTCATTGGACAGGTCGGCATCGCCGTAATGTGTCTCAATATAAGCGGCAGAGCGGTCGATGACCTGTTCGATTTCGCTTTTGCGAGTCTGTTCTGGCAGCTGCGCAAGCAGTGCGAGCAGGGTGTGGACGTGGACAGACACCGTGTGCACATTCATGTCCTGTTTTTGTGCGGCAGCGAGAATTTCAGAAAAACACGCCTCGATTTTTCCCTCCGGATCGACGGGCAGGATAACACCGTGGGTCTGTGTGATGAGGTTTGTATACGCTTCGCTTCCAGCCCCAACGAAATGGAACCAGCGCATCCGCAGCTCATCCGAAGCCGCAGCATACCGATGCGGCCTGCGGCAGTCGAGCAGAACGAGGGACCCTGCAGGAGCAACACGGCTTTCTCCGCCGTATTCGACAGACAGCTGTCCGTCATCAACCAGAATGAGCTGGCATACGTCCAGATGGTCGCGTGCAACCTCGTATTCGCGGTTGCAGCGGTAATCCCCGGCATGCGGGGTAAAATACAGGCAGCTTTGCGTAAACGAATCCGCCTCATGATAATAACGGCTGGAGCCGGGCAGAACGCCGATGTCTGCCAGCATATGCACTTCCTCCTTCCGGGATGTACTGCTTTTCGATGGTATGATACAGAATTATACCATAGCGGCGCGAAAAAGGAAAGCGGGAGCCGGTGCATGCGCGGCGTACAATGGCATTCCGCGCATGGGTGTGGTATAATGAAAACGAACAGGAGGCGGTGCTCATGAAAAGTCAGAGCTGCTGCGGACAGCATGCGCCGCTTGCGGGCATTCAAACAGCCGGGCTGGTTTGCTGTTCCAATGGGCTGCCGGCATCTGCGTCGGCTGAACTGGAACACCTGCGGGGTGTGCTTGCGGACTGCGGAATCAAAACAGTGTGCAGTGCGCATCTGTATGCAGCGGATGGCGCGCGCAGCGGCAGTGCGGCACAGCGGGCGGAAAGTTTGATGGCATTTTACCGTGACCCGGACATCGATGCGGTTTTTGATGTGTCCGGCGGCGATATCGCAAATGAGATTCTGCCGTACCTGGATTTTTCTGTGATCGCCGGAGCAAAAAACCGCTATGGCGAGCCGAAACAGCTGTGGGGTTACAGTGACCTGACTGTTTTGCTGAACGCCATTTATGCTGAGACCGGAAATCCGGGCGTGCTGTACCAGATGCGGCATTTCGCACCCGAACGGTCGGACAATCTGTTCTCGTTCCGCTATTCATTTGTACAGGGGAACGAGATGTCCGGCATCGTGGCAGGCGGCAACATCCGCTGCCTGCTCAAGCTCGCCGGAACACGGTATTTTCCCGACCTGCGCGGGAAGATTCTGCTGCTCGAGGCGCGCAGCGGCTTGCAGCCGCAGATGATTGCTTTTCTCAGCCAGATGCAGCAGATGGGCGTTTTTGAACAGGCCAGCGGCATCCTGCTCGGTACGTTTACGCAGCTGGAGCGTGAAGGACAGCGGATGGAACCGCTTGTACAGCAGTTTGCCGGACAGCTTCCGATTGCAAAGACCGATGACATCGGGCATGCGGCGGACGCGGCGGCAATTGTCATTGGAACACATATGCATCTGTCGGCCTGACCGGCAGAACACGGGAAAAGGGAGGCGACAGCATGCGGCTGCTTATCAAACAGCGCGTCTTCTCATGGACGGATTCCTACGACGTCTATGACGAGTACGGCGACCGGAAATATTTTGTCAAAGCGGAATTTCTGACGCTGGGACACCAGATT
>CALYTA010000079.1 GCA_945486175.1 uncultured Clostridia bacterium
ACTCTTCTTATTGTAGTCCATTGTATAACACTCCTTATTAACTGGAACAACGTACTGTCATACGGGGAAAGCAGCAAATATGCGCGTTTCCACCCAAAAATTATACCGTCTTGCGGCGTAGTTTTCAAGATGCTTTTGTTAAAAAATGCCCAATTCCGCGATTTTTTCGACTGAGCCGCGGGTCAGTCGCGCGGTTTTCCGCGGAAAATGACCGCAATCGACTGCGGGCCGGCATTTGTCGTGACCGCCATACCGATCGGATAGCGTTCCACAGCGCCGAAACCTGCCTCCAGCATCAGCTTTTCCGCAAGCGCGATCTGGTCCTCCGGAACGGCTGCATAGACGACATATGCCGTCTGTCCTGCGGGATCGACTGCTTCCTTTTTTGCCATCTCAACCAGCTTCGGAACCACGTTTTTATCGCCGCGCACCTTCGTGCACACATCAACCGAACCTGCCCGTACGAGAGAAATCGGGCGCAGACCGAGCGCCTCGCCGACAAATGCCGTGCCGCCGGAAATGCGGCCGCTTTTCTTGAGGTGGCGCAGACTGTATACGCCGAGATATGCCTCCATGCACTTGAGGCTGTGGCGCATGGTGCGGACAATCTCCTCGAACGATGCGCCCGCCTCGCGCAGCTTTGCGCCCTCGATGACGACATTGCCGTACATATAGGTATAGCTCTCGGAATCGATCAGCTCGATCACCATATCTTTCCCGCATTCCTCATAAAACATGTCGCGGACAATGTTCGCGGTCTGATAGGAACCGGAGCCGGAGCCGTTGATGATGACGCCGATGCAGTGTGTGCAGCCCGCATCCTTCGCCTTTTTGTACTGCGCCAGCAGATCCTCCATTTTGATCTGTGACGTCTGCGGAATCTCCTCGCTCTCCAGCAGGATCTTCCAGTATTCCTGCGGGGTGATGTCGTAATATTCGCGGTAGGTCTTCCCGTTCGCCTCAATCTGGATCGGGACAATATCAATATTCCAGCGTTCCGCCTGCTCGTGCGGCAGGTCGGACGTCGAATCTGTAAAAATACAAATCTTTTCCATTTTTCGTGCTCCCTCTCAAATTTCCGGAAACGGCCCTGCACTGACCAGCCCTTCAAAGTCGTTCTGCCGCAGTGCCTCATAGACCAGCACCGCCGCACTGTTGGACAGGTTCAGGCAACGCGCGCCCTCGCGCATCGGGATGCGCACACAGCGCTCCGGATGCTCCGCCAGCATGGTTTCCGGCAGGCCTTTTGTCTCCTTCCCGAACAGCAGATACGCATCCGGCGGATATGTGACGTCAGTATAGCGCTGTTTTCCCTTGCTGGTGGCATAGAAATACGTGCCATCGGGATTTTTCTCCCAGAATTCGTCGAGCGAATCGTAATAGCGCACATCGAGCAGATGCCAGTAATCCAGTCCGGCGCGTTTGAGCTGTCTATCCGTGATTTCAAAGCCGAGCGGCCCAACCAGATGCAGTGTGCAGCCGGTGACGGCACAGGTGCGCGCAATGTTGCCGGTGTTCTGTGGGATCTCCGGCTCTACCAAAACAATGCCAAGCATATCCATTCCCCTTCTGCGTGATGCGGCGCGCAGTGCCCGCGGCCGCCTTGTAATAATAATAGGCTATTTTCGCGTCTATTTCAAGCAAGTTTTGCGGCAAAACGCGAAAAACCTGCGCCTTCTCCCGCCTTTTTTGCGTTTTTTTATCGAAAAACACAAAAAGCCCCGCAGCCATCCGGCCGCGGGGCATATATTGCGATAACATTTGTATCATTTTCTGGCAGTTTCAAACCAGGCGCGGGTCTGTGCAACATCATCCGCAATGGCGGCTTTGAGCTGCTCACTGTCGTCAAACCGGCGTTCCGGGCGCAGGAAATGCAGCAGCTGCACCTGGATAAACGCCCCGTACAGGTCGCCGTCAAAGTCCAGAATGTGCGGCTCGACGCACGCGGTATCCCCTTCTCCAAAGGTCGGATGCACGCCGATATTGGTCACGGCGATGTGCGCCTGCCCGTGCGCGATGACGCGCGAGATATACACGCCGAACGGCGGTGCCTGCATTTCCTTCGGCAGCGCGAGGTTGACCGTGCGGAAGCCGAGCGTGCGTCCCACACGGCGGCCATGCTGCACGGCGCCCGCAATGGTATACGGATGGCCCAGGAACTGCGCGGCACGCTCCAGATTGCCCGCCGCAATCTGCTGCCGGATATAGGTCGAGCTGACAACGATGTTGTCAATCTTCACGCTCTCCACGATGTCGCAGCCGATGCCGAGGCGCGCGCATTCCTCCCGCAGGCGCTCCGGCGTGCCCTGTCCGCGATAGCCGAACCGGTTGTTCTCTCCCGTGATGATCCAGCAGGCATGGAACTGTCCGACCAGCACATCGTCGACAAAGGTGCGCCAGTCCATATTGCGCATCTCCGTATCAAAATGGCCGAAAATGACCTCATCCACGCCACCCAGCTCGCGGATTTCATCCCTGCGGCGCGCCTCCGACGTGATGAGCGGCACAGACTGGCCGGTAATCACGGTATCGGGGTGCACATCAAATGTGAACACCGAGGAAACCGCACCGTTCTCCTGTGCGCGCTGCACGGCGAGACGCATCAGCGCCTGGTGCCCGCAGTGTACACCGTCAAAATATCCCAGCGCAATGGCGCGCTTTGCGTCTTTCTCTATCATGATTGGTTGATCCTCTTCCCCCGGTTCTGCCCGGGCGATATCTGAAAACCAAGAAAGCAGAAACAGTCCAATTTTTCAGCTTTTCAGATACGCCCATTACCGGAATCTTTTTTCATAAAACAGCGCGAGGCCGCCGCGGTCCAGCCTGTCCACGCGGCCGAGCATCCAGAATTCGCCCTGATAATACACGCGGCACAGCGTGCCCGCCTGCATTGGCATGCCAGTGACATGCTGCGGTGTGATAAACGCGCCGTTCTGCGCGCGCTCATAGCCGTAGTCGTCGATGCTGACCGCCGGATACGCGGCAAACAGGCTGTCGGTCGGCAGCATCAGCGCTTCGATTTCGTCCGCGTCCGCAGCGCGCTGGATTTCCTCCAGTGTATGGCTCTGCTCCAGCGTATACCGACCGGACGCCGTGCGCTGCAATGCGGTCATAACGGCATAGGTCCCCAGCCCTTCGCCGAGGTCATGGATCAGCGTGCGCACATAGGTGCCCTTGGAGCACACAAAGCGCAGCTGTCCGGCCTGCTCCTGTTCGTCAAACGACAGCAGCTCCGCCTCGTGGACGGTGATGGGGCGCGGCGTGCGCTCCACCTCCACGCCCTTGCGCGCGAGGTCATACAGCCGCTTTCCATCCACCTTGACCGCCGAGTACATCGGCGGCAGCTGCATCTGCTCACCGCGCATGGCATCCACTGCCGCCTGGACATCAGACAGTGCCGCGCGTTTGTCCGAATGTGCGGTCTCTGTGCCCGTGCTGTCCTGCGTATCGGTCGCATGTCCGAGCGCGAAGCCCGCAACATATTCCTTTGCCTGTGCCGCCGCCATATCCGCCGCTTTGGTCGCACCGCCGACAAACACCGGCAGAACCCCGGTCGCCATCGGGTCAAGTGTGCCGCCATGCCCGATGCGGCGCTCATGCAGTATGCCGCGCAGCTTGGCGACGACGTCAAACGACGTAAAATCCTGCGGCTTGTTGACAATCAGCACGCCGTTGTAGCGCGATTCACGCCGTTTCACCGGCATACACCCTTTCTGTCACCTCGAGCATGCGCCGGATGGCCTCCTCCGAGCCGCAGTGCAGCGTTGCGCCTGCCGCGCGGATGTGTCCGCCGCCGCCAACCTGCGTGCAGATGGCGGAAGCATCGACCTCCTTTGTCGTGCGGACGGACACCTTTGTGTCGCCGTTGTCCAGCTCGGTCAGCGTCAGTCCGACCTCCACGCCCTCAATCTGGCGCGGGATACCCGCGATTGCATCGAGGTCATCCCAGTCCGCGCCGGTCTTCTGCTTTGCCTCGCGCGTAATCAGCGCGACGGCAATCTTTCCATCGTGGTAAAAGCGCATGCCGGAAAACAGCATGCCTTCGATTTCATAGCGTGCGCGCGATTTGGTCTCAAACAGCGCGCGGTTGATTTCTCCGCCGTCCACGCCCGCGTCAAGGCACTTCGCCGCGACCAGATGCGTGTTGGACGTCGTATTGGAGAACTTGAAGCAGCCGGTGTCTGTCGATGCGCCGACATAAATGCCCTCGGCAATGCTGCTGTCGAGCGAGATGCCCATCTCCTCGATGACGGCGCAGATGATCTCTGCGCACGCCGCACGGTGGCCCATGACAAGGTTATCCGTGCCAAAACCCTCATTCGAGCGGTGATGGTCGATGACCAGATCGACATGCTGCGCATACTGCGCCATCTCGACCGGGATCATGCCCCGGTCAGCGCAGTCAACCGATACGACGAAATCCGGCTCGAAGCCGTCATACGGCGCATATGGCACAATCAGGCTGGCATAGCGGCGTGTGATCTCGCTGTTCGGCGCGACAAATGCCTTTTTGCCCAGCTTGCGCAGCGCGAGGCACAGGGCACCCGCACTGCCTGCCGTATCGCCGTCCGGGCGGCGATGGGTCAGGATGATGATATTGTCTGCCGCCTTCAGTACCTCGGCGGCGCGGGATACTGTTCCGATCACAGCTTCCCCTCCTCCTCCAGCTCATGCAGGACTTCGTTGATATGCGCGCCGTGCGTAATCGACTCGTCCAGTGTGAACAGGATTTCCGGTGCATAGCGCAGCTGGATCTTTGCCGCCACATTGCGGCGCAGGAAGCCGGAAGCCGACTTCAGGCCGCGCATAACATCCTTTTTCTGCTGATCGGAACCATACACGCTGATATATGCCTTGGCATAGCGCAGGTCACCGGTCACCTCACAGCGGGTGACGGAGACCATCGCCTCATGGACACGCGGGTCCTTCAGCGTGCGGATGCATTCCGACAGTGCTTTCTGGAACTCTTCGCTGATGCGTTCGATCCTCTGAGACATAAATTTTTCTCCTTTTTTTGAGTCAAAAAAACCGCAGGCGGGCGGCGACATGCGGCGCACCCCACCCGCGGTTCGGATTGCTTACTGCTTGATCTGCTCCATGACGAACGACTCGATGATGTCGCCCTCCTTCAGATCGTTGTAATTTTCAATGCCCATGCCGCATTCAAAGCCGTGTGCCACTTCCTTGACATCGTCCTTGAAGCGCTTGAGCGAATTCAGATGGCCCTCGTGGATGACAATGCCGTCGCGGACAATGCGCACCTCGCAGGAACGAACAATCTTGCCGTCCAGAACGTATGCGCCCGCGATGGTGCCGACACCGGAGACCTTGAAGGTCTGACGGATCTCGGCATGGCCGACGACGACTTCCTTGAACTTCGGATCGAGCATGCCCTTCATCGCCTGCTCCATCTCCTCGATGCAGTCGTAGATGACGCGGTACAGGCGGATTTCGACATCCTGCTGATGTGCGGAATCGGTCGCAACGCGATCCGGGCGGACATTGAAGCCGACAATAATCGCATTGGATGCCGCTGCCAGCATGACATCCGATTCGTTGATCGCGCCAACTGCGCCATGGATGACATTGACGCGAACCTCTTCGTTGGACAGCTTGAGCAGCGAAGAACGGACGGCTTCGACAGAGCCCTGAACATCCGCCTTGATGATGATGTTCAGTTCCTTCATATTGCCCTGCTGGATGGTATCGAACAGATT
>CALYTA010000080.1 GCA_945486175.1 uncultured Clostridia bacterium
GCTGGTGGTCGATCAGGCGGAAAACCGCATGCACACCATCAAGGCGGTCATGGCGGCAACACTGTAACTGACAGGTACATATAGGGGAGCAGGAGCAAAGGCCTGCTCCTCTTTTTTTGCGCCGCAAATGGGTACATGTTGCAGATTTTTTGGTAAATCGGAATATATTTTGCATGCGTTATTGCAATGTATATCACACTCGGGTATACTGTTGCAAAAGGGGTTCCATAGAAAATTTATGGGATGATGTGCGCAATGCACAGAAAGGAATGATAAAAATGAGATGGAAGAAAACGGCAATGAGCTTCCTGCTGGCAGGATGTATCACGGTATCGGTGCTTCCGACCGTATCACTGGCAGTGGGCGCGGACACAGCGGCACAATTGGGACAGAAAAATGCGGACGGTGTGGACAGCGGCACATGCGGTGAAAATCTCACCTGGACGCTGGATGCGGACGGCACGCTGACGATCAGCGGCACGGGCGAGATGGAATTTGATTCTGACGAAGCGCCTTGGTACAGCAGCAAAGACCAGATTGTAACGGTTGTCATGCAGTCCGGCGTGACAAGCATCGCTGGCGGTGCATTTGCCGAATGCGGCAGCCTGACGGAGGTGACCATCCCGGACAGTGTGGAGAGCATCGAGGTAAGAGCATTTTCTGAATGCACCAGTTTGGAGAGCATCGCCATTCCGGGAAGTGTGACGGACATCTCACGAAATGCGTTTGGGGAATGCAGCAGCCTGACGGACATTTCGGTGGACAGCAGCAATCCTGCGTATTGTTCGGAGGATGGCGTTGTATTTGATAAAGACAAAACGCAGCTGTGCTTCTGCCCCGGAGGAAAAACTGGAATGTACCGTATTCCGGACGGCGTGAAGAGGATTGCGGGTGGTGCGTTCAGCGGCTGCGGCAAACTGACGGGTGTAACCATTCCGGACAGCGTGGACTCTCTCGGCGAGAGTGTTTTTACCGGCTGCACCGGTCTGGAGAGCATGACAATTCCGGACGGTGTGGACAGCATCCCCGCCGGTACGTTTTCCAGCTGCACCGGCCTGGCGAGCGTGACGATTCCGGACAGTGTAACGTATATTGATTTTTATGCGTTTTATGGCTGTACAAGCCTGAAGCAGGTGACCATTCCGGACAGCGTAACCTCCATTGACGAGGGGGCGTTCCAGAATTGCAGCGGTCTGGAGAACGTAACGATCGGCAGCAGTGTGAAGTATATTCGCACGCGCGTATTCGAGGGCTGTGCAAGCCTGAAAACAATCTATTTCCGGGGAAATGCGCCGAAAATGGAAGTTTACGCATATTACAGTGATTCAAACCGCGACGGCGCATTTCTCGATGTGATTGCAACGGCCTACTATCCGGAACATGCCACCGGCTGGGAGGAAGTTATTGCAAAGGATTATACCGGCCCGGATGGAAAGCTCACCTGGGTTACCTACAACCCGTCCGTGACAACCAAACCGGTCAATGAAATTTTCTCCGATATTCCGGCGAATGCGTGGTACATCCCGTATGTCCAGTACGCATATGACAACGGCCTGATGTCCGGCACGAGCGACACGACATTTGAGCCGAACAGCCCGCTGACCCGCGCGATGGTCGCACAGATCCTCTATGCGCATGCGGGCAAGCCGGAGGTGACCGGCGCATCCCCGTTTACCGATGTCGCGAACAGCAAGGCGTGGTATTACAACGCAGTTGTCTGGGCAAACCAGAACGGCATTGTCAACGGCTATGACGACAATACCTTCCGCCCGATGACGAATGTCACGCGCGAGCAGCTCGCTGTCATGCTGTATGCACATGCAGGCAAGCCGGAGGCCACCGGTTCGCTGAGCGGCTTTGCGGATGCGGGCCAGGTTCACAGCTGGGCAGAAAAGGCAATGCTCTGGGCAAACCAGAACGGCATTATCAGCGGCTCGGAGAGCAATGGCAAGCGGTACCTCAAGCCGCAGGGCAATGCAACCCGTGCAGAGGCGGCAACCATGCTGACACAGTACCTGAAAGACAAATAACAGCTTTGTAAAGACTGCTCCTTCCGTTCCGGCGGAGGGGGCAGTTTGTTTTATAGAAAACTGCACCTCGATGTGCAGGATGCGGCCGGCAAGGATTGACGGCAGTTCTGCATAATGCTATGATACAGACAGAAACAAAAAAGCGGGAGGACAGAAGTATGAAAATTGATGGAAATGAGCTGGCAATCCGCCAGAATGAGCTGGACCGGCAGGGCTTCAAGCAGGAAGCCTATGAGATGAAGATGGAATTTTTGAAGCAGGTGCGCGAGAGCGGTGACCACTGCCCCTGTACGGAGGCCTGTCCGCACCATGGAAACTGTTTTGAGTGCGTGACCATCCATCGCGGACACCGAGACCATCTGCCGATGTGCCTGTGGGATATGGTCAACGAACGTGTGGCGGCGCTGTCGCATATGACGGAGGGCTCACTGTGCCAATACGAGGCGAAGCAAGTCGAAAAATGACACAAATGTAAGCATATTGGGTAAGAGATAAAATTTGGAATGGTATTGAAATCTGTATTATAAGATGATATAATGTTGCAAGAACAATCCGTGGAAAATCCATGGGATACTATTTGCAACACGCAGAAAGGAATGGCAAATATGAAGTGGCAGAAAAGATTGATGAGTCTTGTGCTCGCAGGCTGCATGTCGGTTTCTTTGCTGGCAACTGCTGCCATGGCAGCAGACGTACCGGCAGAGGATGAGCAGGGTACAACAGTAGAGACCACGGTTGACTGCGCAGCAGGCGCACATGCGTGGGATGCTGGCAAGGTAACGGTTGAGCCGACCGAGACGACGACCGGCATCAAGGTTTACACCTGCAAGATCTGCGGTGAGACCAAGACAGTAAGACTTCCGAAGAAGACGGTTAAGCCGGTCAGCGAGATTTTCACTGATGTTCCGGCAGCTTCCTGGTACGTTTCGTTTGTACAGTACGTATATTCCTACGGCCTGATGGATGGCACCAGCGCAACGACGTTTGCTCCGAAGGCTCCGCTGACCCGTGCAATGGTTGCACAGATCCTGTACGCACAGGCATACAAGCCGGAAGTAACCAGCGAATCCGTATTCAGCGACGTTACGAACACCGAGGCATGGTACTATGATGCTGTTGTCTGGGCAAGTGAGAACAAGGTTGTTGCCGGTTATCCGGACGGCACCTTCCAGCCGAAGGGCAACGTTACCCGCGAAGAGCTCGCTATGATGCTGTACGCACGTGAAGGCAAGCCGCAGATCGTCGGTGGCTGGTCTCTGAAGGCATTTGCTGACGCTGACAAGGTTCAGGGCTGGGCAAAGGATGCAGTTATCTGGGCATATCAGAACGGCATTATCGCTGGTACCCCGAAGGATGGCGAACTGTACATCAACCCGCAGGGCAATGCAACCCGTGCAGAGGCTGCAACGATGCTGTCCAAGTATCTGGCACTGAAGGACTGGGCTGACTGAGTCTCAAAAGATAGCGAAAAGACCTGAAAATGCAGAAAATAAATGCTCCTTCCGCTTCGGCGGAGGGAGCATTTTTATGCCTTTACGGAAATAAGAACCGATGCAGCGGTTCCGTCAGGTGACGTTCCCAGAAGCGGATGCACATGCCGACGCCGAAGGCGGCGATAAATGTACCTTCACGGATGCCGCTGATGTTGTGCAGGAAGACAAGCGACAGGATTACGGTCAGCGCGACAACGGTCCAGTCGAACCAGATCTTTGTCGTGGACATCGGTTTGCCGGTTCGAAAAGCCAGCGCCAGTGCGACTGCATCCGCCGGCATGTTCAGAATATCTGCCGCGACATAGAGGAAAATTCCTGTGCCCAGAAAGACTATGCTGCACAGCATGTAGATAAACTGGACGGGATAACCCGGATCAGCGGGCAGCAGGCCGGTCAGCCGGCCGGACAGTGTGACAAACCAGCCGAAAATGGTGGAAATGACGAGCTGGAGCAGGTTAAACCATTGAAAATCGCGGCGCAGAATCAGAATCTGCAATACGATATACACGGAAAACACCAGTGTGGTACATAGTCCAAGGCTTTTGCCGGAAATCAGGCTGACAACATAGGGGATGGTATCAATCGGAGACACGCCAAGCCCGGACAGGACGGATAAATTGACGCCGACCGTCATCAGGAACAGGCCGGCGAGATACACCGGGATGCGGCGTATCCATGAAGCGGTTTTTGACATAGGGAATTCATTCCTCTCTCTTTGGAAGGGGGACAGCTGTCCCTTTTTGCCATTGTAGCACGGAGAACAGGGGCAGGTATACAATAATCTTGCGAAATGTTCCAAATTGGAAAGGGTTTGCAGCTGATATCTCCGCGTGGTATGATACAACTATCAAAGCGAAAGAAGGAACAGATATGATTCTCGAACAGATCATCCAGGCCGTGCGTGAATGCGGTGAAATGATCCTGAAAGCTGACCGCACACAGGCGGCAACAGAAATAAAGGATGGGCAGTCCAACAATCTGGTCACAAAATATGACAAAGCGGTACAGGAAGCCCTGCGCGAAAAGCTGCTGGCAATTGCGCCGCAGGCGCATTTTGTCGGCGAGGAAGAGGATGTGCATGAATCGATTGCACGCGGAGATGCCTTTATTGTCGATCCGATTGACGGAACGACAAATTTTGTCAAGGATTACAAATGCAGTGCGATTTCCGTCGCGATGACGCACAACGGCGGGCAGGAAATCGGCGTGGTATATAATCCATACCTCGATGAGATGTTTTATGCACAGCGCGGAAAGGGCGCATTCTGCAACGGAAAACCGATTCATGTTTCCGACAAGCCGTTAAAACAGGGACTGACACTGTTTGGTTCTGCCTCTTATTATCGGGAACTGGCAGATGAATCCTTCCGCCTGCTGCGGCTGTGCTTTGACCATTCAATGGATATCCGCCGCAGCGGTTCGGCAGCGATTGACCTGTGTACCATTGCAGCAGGACGTGCAGAGCTGTATTTTGAGCTTCGTTTGCAGCCGTGGGATTATGCCGCGGGTTCGCTGATTGTCCGCGAGGCGGGCGGCTCTGTCACGCGCGTGGAGGGCGGGGAGATCGACCTCACAAAGGCATGTTCTGTGCTTGCCATTGGAACCGGTGTAGATCCGGCGTTCCTGCGCGCGTAACGCCTGCTTGACAGGTATGACGATCCGTGCTATTCTAAATATAACAAGAGAGACATACCGGTAACGGCTGTCCCCACAGTGAGCAATTGAAGTAATCGCCTTATGTGGTAGTTAGGCGGTTGCTTCTTTTTTATCTGGAAAGTAAAATGACCAGATTGATGATAGATACAATCAGCGTGCAGAGCTGAAACAGCTCCGAATACGTAACATTTTTCATATCATCCACCCCCGATCCTTTGCAGATTTGGGGGAGAAGAGTTTGTCCCCATCGAAAAGTCAGGGGACAGCCGCCACCGTTTTGGTATGTCTCTGTGTACGATTCTATCAGATTGGACAAAACCTGTCAATTGGGGACAGGCAAGCCGCCGCGGGTGCATTTGCGCAGCCGCGGCGGCTTTTTGTGTGTCTGTGTGTGAAATTATGCTTCCTTCCATACAGGCATGGTAACCATGGCCTTGCACAGATCTCCGTCGATTTCGACGCGGCAGGTGCCGCCCATCAGTTCAGCGAGGCTTTTTGCA
>CALYTA010000081.1 GCA_945486175.1 uncultured Clostridia bacterium
GAGGTCGAGGGCGATTATATCTATGGCCAGATTTCCAATTCCACCTCGATTGCAGGAATCATGGACATCAGCCGCACCGGCGTCCAGCTGGATGACGGACTGTTTGAAGTGCTTGTCGTCCGCATGCCGTCCAATGTCATCGAGCTGAATGCCATTATTTCCAGCCTGATGTTCCAGAAGGTGGATGATTCCCCATATATCTATTTCCGCCGCGCAAAATCGGTCACTGTCATTTCGGAAACACCGCTGCCGTGGACACTGGATGGCGAAGCCGGCGGCACCTTCTGCTATTCGCAGGCGGATATCATGCCGGGCGCAGTCACCTTCAATCTGGCCTCCCTGCCGAATGAAAAGAACATCCCTGCCCAGCAGACACTGCCTGGAGCCGAACCGGACACGTTGCCGGAGGCACAGGAGGATACGCAATCCCCCGAAACCTGATGCCTTCCGGTTTCGACTGTATTTTTTGGCAATTATTCCGCACAAAAACCGGGGTTTTTCCGTGTTTTTTCTCTGTTTTGCCGTTTTGACACGGCGGGACAGGAATGCTATACTATAGAAAACTTCAAACAGACGCAAACGACACATGTAGTACCTTCCGGTATGTAAATCTGATTACGGCACGTATTTTCCCCATAATCAGACCGGCAGGCGGCCATGTGTCTTTTTTTGCGTCCAAATCCCCAATTATGCAAAGGAGTTATGATTCTATGCCAAGAAATCAGTTCCAGCGAATGGTATTCGCGTTCCTCACCGTGCTCATCACGGTACACGCCTATGTATTTTACAGCCTGTATGTGGTCAATGGCAGCGCGCTGTGCAGCGCAACCGGCGCTTCGGGTGTGCTCTCCGCCATCCGTCAGCAGGGCGGCGTCTATATGTTCGGCCACTTCCTCCCGATCTGGGCCGTCATCCTCATCGAATTTGTCTGCGCTTACACGCTTGAGCTGACGATGGGAAGCCCCTGCTCGTTCCGTCTTGCCTGCAAGGTCTTTGACCCGCGCACAACACATCCTGTCCTGTTTGAATGTGCGATTATCTGTGCAACGGTCGGCCTGATGTGCCCGACAATGAGCTTCCTCGCAGCGTGGATGTATTATCCGTATTATGAAGGCTTCCACCTTCTGACGCTGCTGGCAAACTGGCTGCGCCTGGTGTGCTTCAACCTCCCGTTTGCTTATTTTACGCAGATGTTCTTCATCCAGCCGTTTGTGCGCACGGCATTCAAATTCCTCTTCCGCCGCGACCTTGCGCGCCGCAGTGCACCTGCCGCAGAGGCAGCCTGACGGCAGCTCTTCTCTGACAGCCGTATAAAAAAATGACGTTCTCCCGGCGCGCCTGCGCCGGGTAAGAACGTCATTTTGTGTTTTGTTGGAATTTTTATTCCTCCGGCTTTTCGCCGTCGGAATCGTCCTGCTGTTCCGCAGCATCCGCACCGAATACCTGCGTCACTGCGTCATCCAGCAGCTTCTTTGTCTGCTCCGCATCGTCTGCGCCATCAGCCTTCGGCTCAAAGACCTGCGTCGCGGCGTCATCTGCCGGTTTCTCAGACTTGTTATCGTCCGCTGCCGTATGCGCTGCACCGCGCTCCAGATGGAACAGCTGCTCACCGCGCTGATGGTCCGGCACTTCCTCGCCGTTGAACATCTTCTCAAAAGCCTCGCCGTCCATTGTCTCGTTGCGGATCAGATATTCCGCGACATTGGTCAGCACTTCCATATGGCTCTTCAGCATTTCCTCGCACTTCTCATATGCTTCCGTAATGATGCGGCGGATTTCCGCGTCGATTTCCGAAGCGATTTCCTCCGAGAAGTTCTTGGAGGTGGCAAAGTCGCGGCCGAGGAAGACTTCCTCCTGTCCTGCGCCGTAGTTGATCGGGCCGATGCGGTCACTCATGCCATACGTGGTGACCATGCTGCGCGCCATCTGCGTCGCGCGCTCGATGTCGTTGGAAGCGCCCGTGGAAATGTCGTCCATCGTCAGCTTCTCCGCGACACGGCCGCCGAGCAGCGTCACGATCTGCTCCAGCATCTCATTTTTGGAGGCATAGAACTTATCCTCCTGCGGCAGGCTCATGGTAAAGCCGCCTGCGCGTCCGCGCGGCACGATGGAAATCTGATGCACCGGGTCCTGCGTCGGCAGCAGGCGGGTGACAACCGCATGGCCTGCCTCGTGATAGGCGGTCAGGCGCTTTTCCTTTTCGCTCATGACGCGGCTCTTCTTCTCCGTGCCCATGATGACCTTGAGGAACGAATCCTCGATGTCCTCCATGCTGATGAGGCGCTTGTTGCGGCGCGCCGCCAGCAGGGCAGCTTCGTTGAGCAGGTTCTCCAGATCGGCGCCGGTGAAGCCTGCAGTGGATTTCGCAATTGAGTCGAACCGGACATCCGGATCGAACTGCTTGCCGCGCGCGTGTACCTTGAGGATGTCCTCGCGGCCCTTCCTGTCCGGTGCGCCGACATAGACCTGGCGGTCAAAGCGTCCCGGGCGCAGCAGTGCCGGGTCAAGGATATCCTGGCGGTTGGTCGCGGCGATGACGATGACGCCTTCATTTGCACCGAAGCCGTCCATTTCGACGAGCAGCTGGTTGAGCGTCTGCTCGCGCTCGTCGTGTCCGCCGCCAAGGCCCGCACCTCTGTGGCGGCCGACGGCGTCGATCTCATCGATGAAGACGATCGCCGGTGAATTTTTCTTCGCCTGCTCAAACAGGTCGCGGACACGCGATGCGCCGACGCCGACATACAGCTCGACAAAATCCGAGCCGGAAATCGACAGGAACGGCACGCCTGCCTCGCCTGCAACCGCGCGCGCAAGCAGCGTCTTGCCGGTGCCCGGAGGGCCGACAAGCAGCACGCCCTTCGGGATGCGCGCGCCGATGGTAGTAAATTTCTGCGGGTTCTTGAGGAATTCGACAATTTCCTCCAGCTCCGCCTTTTCCTCATCCGCACCCGCGACATCCTGGAACGTCACATGGCGTTTGTCATCGGTGGCGAGCTTGGCGCGCGCCTTGCCGAACTGCATGGCACCGCGTCCGCCGCCGTCCTGCTTGCTGAACATAAAGTACCAGAACAGGCCGAAGATGGCGAACAGGATGATATACGGCACGATGCTGGCCCACCACGGAATCTCCTGTGTCTTCCAGTCATAGTCCTTGATGATGCCGTCTGATTTCTGCTGGCGGATGGTGTCGCCGAGGTCGTTGAAGAACAGCTCGACGCTGGGCAGGCGGTATTCAAGCGTCGAATTGTCCTTGAGTGTCGCCTTGAGCGTGCTGCCGTCAATGACAAAGCTCGTGACCTGTTCGTCCTCAAACGATTCAATCACCTGCGCATATGTCACCGCCGGGGTCGTGTCCTGCTGCAGCAGCACGGATACTGTAATGACGAGAAGGACAAGGATGACGGCATAAAATCCCAGTCCCTTCATTTTGTTGGTGTTACGATTCAAAAGTATATGTCACTCCTCTCCGTTGCCGGAAGTGTTATTCCCCATATACCGACGGCTTGAGCACGCCGACATACGGCAGGTTGCGGTACTGCTGGTCATAATCCAGACCATAGCCCACAATAAAGGAATCCGGAACACGGAAGCCGCTGTATGCAACCTCCACCGGTACAACCCGGCGCTCCGGCTTATCTAAAAACGTGCACAGCGCAATGGATGCCGCGCCGCGCGCCTTTAGTGTCTTCATCAGATAGCTGAGTGTGCGCCCGCTGTCAAGAATATCCTCGACAATGATGACATGGCGGTTCTCAATGCTGTTGTCAAAGTCCTTGACGATTTTTACCTCGCCGGAGGAGCTTGTGCCGGAGCCATAGCTGGACACCGACATAAAGTCGACCGTACATGGAATGGTGATGGCGCGCACCAGATCCGCCATGAACATAAACGAGCCCTTGAGCACGCTGATGATGATGGGATCCTTACCCGCATAATCCTCCGAAATTTTTGCACCGATCTCTGCAACCTTCGCTGCGATTTCTTCCTCGGACAGAAGTACTCTCTCGATATCCTGATTCATACCTTAGCTCCTCTCTTTTTTCCAGCCATCCCCGCTGCGCGTGAAGGCAAATGCCCCCGTCGTGCCGCAATACCTGCTGTCGACGCCGATTCCGGCTGCCGCCACGATATCTTCTCCGCAGCAGAGCACCGGCAGTGCGTCCCGCTGCTCCGGCGGAATCCCACGCTCGGCATACAGCCGTTTGAGCGAACGCGCGCCGCGCGCACCTGGCAGGGTCATGCGGTCATCCGGCCGCCAGCGCCGCACATACAGGCAGACTGTGTTGATTGTATCATATGCGATCGGATAAAATTTGAACGAACTGTGAATATCCTGTATTTTTCTCGTGATACACACGATATATGCACCGAACTGCACCTGCCGCTCCGGAACCAGCCCAACCCGGCCGGTCTCCGGCGGCATCGGTTCGATGCGGATTTCATCGCCGCGCCGCAGGGCGCGCCGCCGTCCCGGCAGGCTTGCCGTTCCGGACTTTTTCCGTGCGAGTGCCAGCACGGCGGCAATCTGCCGCTGCCCGACCTCGCCCATCGGCGTGCCCGCCCGCGTGAGCATGTCGCGCACCGCACGTGAGGCGAGTGCCTCCGGCATCTCCCGCAGCCGCGCCGCGGAAATCGACGTGCCGCCGACCTGCGCCAGCGCGTCAAGGCAGTCATTGTCCTGCCGCAGCAGCGCTGCCGCCTGCGCCGCATGGCGCGCGGCAGCCGGTTCAATGTCCCGCAGGGCGGGAATCACGTTGTGCCGGATGCGGTTGCGCGTGCAGCTGTCATCCAGATTGGTCGCGTCCGTGCGCCAGTCCTGCCCGCGCCGGGTGAGGTAGCCCTCCACCTGCTGCCGCTCGACCGCGATCAGCGGGCGGATGATGTTGCCGCGCACCGGCGGAATGCCCGCCAGTCCGGCACTGCCCGTGCCGCGGATGAGATGGAACAGCATGGTTTCCAGATTGTCGTCCGCCGTGTGCGCCGTCGCAATGCGCGCCGCACCGCAGTTCTGTGCACAGCGGTCAAAAAATGCATACCGCAGCGCGCGCGCCGCAGTCTCCACCGACTGCTTCTGCTGTTCGGCAGCGGCCTTTGCATCACAGCGCTCCGCATAAAACGGAATGCCCAGGCGTTCGCACAGCGCGCGGCAGAACGCCTCGTCTGCATCCGCCTGCGCCCCGCGCAGCCCGTGGTTCAAATGGCAGGCGCACACATCATAGCCCAGCTCGTGCAGGCACAGCAGCAGGCTGACCGAATCCGCACCGCCCGACAGGCCGCACAGCACGCGCGCGCCGTCCGGAATCATGTCGTACTGTTCAATTGTACGGCGTACCAGCTGCTTCATTCGTGCCTTCGATCCTGATTGTAAAAGGTTGTATACTGACCGAGCCACTGGAGCATGACCGAACCGGTTGCACCGTGGCGGTTTTTGGCGATAATAATTTCCGCGTTGTTCTTTTCGTCGCTGTCGCTGTCATAATAGTCGTCGCGGTAGATAAACAGGACGATATCTGCGTCCTGCTCAATCGCGCCCGATTCACGCAGGTCGGACAGCATCGGCTTTTTGTCCTCGCGCTTTTCAACCGCACGCGACAGCTGTGACAGGCAGATGACCGGTACATTCAGCTCCTTTGCCATGATTTTCATGGCGCGGGAGATCTCGCCGATCTCGTTG
>CALYTA010000082.1 GCA_945486175.1 uncultured Clostridia bacterium
CGGACAGGCGCATTTCCGCCCGCGGGGCAAATATCTCCCGAAAACGCTCGTGGTCGGGGAGGTTGACGTCCTCCATCAGCGTAAATTCGCGGCGCAGCACGCCGGACGGCACAGTGACTGTATGTGTCGTGGTCAACAGCTCCAGCCCGCTGTCCGCTTCGGCAAAACCGTCGGTGAGCTGTGCGGTGTCGGAAGCGAACACCCGGCAGCAGATGGACAGCGTCGCAGTTGCCGACAGCTTGCGCGAATTCATGACATGCGCATCGGCGGCAACAACGCGGCAGGTCACAAACAGGCGGCTGTCCTCATTGATGCCGGCGGCCTCTTCGATATGTGCAAAGCTGATCGGGATATCCAGCCGGCGCAGCGCACCGCCGCCCTCCGGCACATATAATACAGTCATACGCACGGCGCCGGAGATGAGCACGCGGCCGGACTGAGGGGCATCATCCTTGAGCTGCGGGCTGCCATAAACGGCGGCAATGCGCGCAATATCCGGGAACGTGTCCGGAACGATGGCATCGGTGGTTTCTTCGTAATTATTCCAGGCGTCCAGAATCAGGCGGCTCAGGGCGACACTGCTTTTGGTTAAATCCATAGAACGTCCTCCTTATCGGTGTTTGTATAGTTCTATGGCGCGGCACGGACAGTTATGACGGAAAAATGGGATTGCCCGCGGGGAATGTGTGTGGTACAATGTAACATGGAAGGATGTGTAAACTATGTGTGACTTTGCGGTCATTTTTGATTTTAACGGCACGATGCTGTTTGATACACAGATACAGTTCCGCGCATGGAATGACCTTGCGGAGGAGACACTGGGACATGGACTGTCGGAGGAGGAGTTCCTGCGCTGTACCAACGGACGCCCGAGCCGGGAAACTGTGGAATATTTCTGGGGCGATGTGGAAGAAGAGCAGATGGAGGAACTGATTGCGCGCAAACGCAGCAAATACAAAGAGCTGTGCCTTGCGCACCCGGAAATGTTTCATCTTGCAGACGGCATGACCGAAGTACTCGATCTGCTGAAGGAACATGAAATCCCGTTTACCATTGCAACATCATCCAATCCGCGCAGCATGGATTTTTATTTTGAACATCTGGGCCTTGCCGCATGGTTTGACCGTGATGCCGTCATTTGCAGTGACCGCAGATTTCCGGGCAAGCCCGCACCGGATATTTACCGCATTGCGGCACAGGAGCTGGGATTTCCGCCGGAACAGTGCATTGTCGTGGAGGATGCGCTGGCGGGCGCCTATGCGGCACGCAGCGCAGGAATTGGTTATATTGTTATCATTGACCCGGAAAGCAGCGGCAGTATCTGGGTCGGCGATCAGGTAGATTATGTTATAAATGAATACCATGAGCTGTATGAACAGCTGTGCAATATCATGCATGCCTTTCATATCGAGGCACAGGAAAACAGAAAAAAAGAACAGGGCTGACAGCTGTCAGCCCTGTTTTGCTTAATCCGTAATGGTGGAGATTTTTTTGCGATAGATGCGGCGCATGAACACACACGAGATGATTGCGGAAAGACCTTCTGCAATCAGGAAGGTGAACCAGACCAGCGACGTCAGGCCGGGATTGCCGAGAGCGATGCGGGTGAAAATCCAGGCAACCGGCAGCACAAACAGCAGCTGGCGGCAGACCGAAACAATCAGGGATTCACCGCCGCTCTGGAGCGCCTGGAAGATGCCCTGGAACGCGATGTTGGCACCTGCAAACAGGAAGCTCAGCGAGACAATGCGCATTGCACTGATGCACAGCGCTTCGGTTTCGCCTGAGAGGCCGAAAATACCGGAGAGTGGTCCTGCGAACACTTCGAGGAAGATGAGTCCGGCGAGCATGATGATGAGCGTATACATCATGCCGTATTTGATGCCTTCATTGATGCGTTTTTTGCTGTGCATGCCGTAGTTGAACGAAACAATCGGCGTGATGGCATCGCGCAGGCCAAATGCGGCGAACAGGATGAACTGCTGGATTTTGTAATACAAGCCGTAAGCGGTGACAACATTCTCACTGATCGTGCCGAAGATGATGTTCAGGCCATAGGTCATGATGGACATCAGTGCCTGTGCGATGATTGCCGGCAGGCCGATGGAGTAAATCTGGCCGATGATATACTTATCCGGTTTCATGTAGCGCAGGCCGTTGGAAATTTCCTTGTTGACTGCGATGTGCGAAATCAGCGCGACGAGGAACGAAACGATCTGGCCGATGACAGTGGCAAATGCCGCACCGCGCACGCCCATTTCCGGGAAGCCGAGCAGGCCATAGATCATGATCGGGTCGAGTACGATGTTGGTGACGGCACCTGCGATCTGTGCCGCTGTGGAATAGGTCGTCTTGCCGGTCGCCTGCAGCAGCTTTTCAAAGCAGTTGAAAAACAGGATGCCGAACGAAATGCAGCAGCAGATGCGCAGGTAATCGACCGTCATATCAATGATGACCGGGTTCGTGGTCTGCGACTGCACGTAGATGCGCACGCCGAACAGTCCGAAGAGCAGGAATACGACGTACATGACTGCGGAAAGGAAGATGGCGTTGCCGGAGACGCGGTTGACTTTCTCCTCGTTTCCCTCGCCGAGCGAACGGGACAGCAGCGCGTTTGCGCCAACACCAGTGCCGACACCGACTGCGACCATCAGCACCTGTACCGGGAAGGCAAGGGTCAGTGCAGTCAGCGCGGTTTCACCGCCTTCTGCCATATTGGAGACAAAGGCGCTGTCTACAATGTTGTACAATGCCTGAAGCATCATGGAAAGGATGATGGGCAGACCCATCGTGAGCATCAGGCGGTTGATTTTCGCCGTGCCCATTTTGTTCATAGTCTGATCCTGTTGCATAAAAAACCTCACTGAAAACGAAAGATTCAGAACAGCAAAAAAGAGCGTAAATCCAGCATGCCTGGATTTACGCTCTTCGCTACTCGGTGAGCTTATTGTAGCAAAAAGAGTGGAAAAAAGTCAAGACGAAAAAATCCCGTATACAATGCCGAAAATTGTGAAAATTGCTGTCCGTCACGCAGTTGGAGCCTTTTTGATGCCGAAGATACCGCGAAGGATACCGGCGAGCAGTCTGGGACTTCGGATAACGACGATTTTCATAAAGCGGACTCCTTTCAGCGCAGATGGATGACAACGCCGACTGCGATCAGCAGAATCGACGCAACCGGAACAAGAATGCAGGGCGGGAGCAGCGTGGCGAGCAGCAAGCCGAGCCCGAACGCCGCCGCCGTCAGCCCGAAGGTTTTCCAGCAGCAAGCCATTGTCTCACCCCTGCATGCAGTATAGACAGGGGGAGAGGAGAAGGTGCCTGTCCGATGAAAATTATTTTTTCAGATGGCTGTTGAGCGAGCGCACGATGCTGCGGCGCACAAGGAACAGGAACAGATGGATGAGGGTATAAAACACAACAATGACCGGTACCATGCGCGTGAGCAGAAGCAGTACAGAGCCATCGCCATAATCCAGAACCCAGCCGGCAATCAGTGCGACCACGAGCGTGACCGGCGCGTGAATCAGCGTCGCAGTCAGGTCAGTGAGATGCTCGTTTTCATAGACAATCGAGACAAGGCCCAGAATTGCGGAGGCAATGAGCCAGACGGCCAGTTGGCGGAGCACATCGGTCATGCCATACGTGGCCAGCAGGGAGAGGGTGCACACGACAGCGCCGATGGCGATGCCGGCTGCGGTGTACAGCAGGGCAGTTGTGAAATGGTTCGATTTCATGGGTCACAGCTCCTTTATCACATAATCGCGGAATGCCTTAAAATATTTGCGGGAAATGGTGAGACGGGTTTTGCCGTCCTCCAGTACGGCGGTATAGTTGCCGGAAAATTCCGGCTCGACCGACAGGACGCGGTGTGCATTGACGATGACGCCTTTGCTGATCTGGATAAATCCGCTGCCGCGCAGCATGTCTGCCAGTTCATACAGCTTGTACTGCGCTTCCAGCACATCGCGTGCGGTGCGGGCGAGGACCTTTCCGCCTGATGCTTCAAAATACAGGACATCATCGACCAGACAGAGGTATGCTTTGCCTTCACGGTACAGGAACAGGCGGGAGATGGCGCGCACGGTGTTCAGTGCCGCGATGACCTGGGAGACCTGCGGGTCATTCAGGTTGCCGCGGATGATGATTTCCGGCTCGGCGGTTTCCTGCGGTTCAAGAGTCAGCTTCATGAGAGATTCCCTCCTTCTGCAAACAGTATAGCAGACTACAGCGGCGCTGTCGCGCGGTTTTGGATAAGCGGTGGGCCGGAAGCGGTGACCGGTCGAAAAAGGAGCATGAAAAAACCGGCGGATGTCGGATGACATCCGCCGGTGTGCAGCAAAAGGAATGTGCTGATTATTCAGCAACGATCTTCTTGAGCTTTGCGAAACGCGGCAGGCCGTTTTCCTTCTTCATCTCGGTCTCGCCCTGAATCAGCGGCAGAGCGTACTTGATGAACTCGTCAGAAACATTGTTGCCACGCTCGTTGATCCACTCAACCGGAACCTTCTTCTCGTAGTTTGCTACGTCGGAGAGGTTCAGCAGCTTGGTGGTGCAGGAGTAGCCGCCCTCACGGGAGCACTCGAACGCAACCATCTTGTCGGTCTCGCCTGCGACAGCAGCGTTAACAGCGGTCTGGCCAGCGAGGAAGGACTCGTCGATATCGGTCTGGGAAGCGCAGTGAGCAGCGCAGCGCTGCAGCAGGGACAGCTCGATGCCGCGAACCTTGACGCCCAGCTTCTCCTTGACAACGTCTGCCAGCATAGCAGCAAGGCCGCCCAGCTGTGCATGGCCGAAGCCGTCGGTAGCGGAGGTCTTGGCTTCGGATACGAAGGAGCCGTCAGCGTAATGGATGCCTTCGGAAACAGCAACGATTACGTTGTGGTTCTTCTCCCACAGTGCGGAAACGTCTTCCAGGAACTCGTCCATGTTGAAGTCAACCTCCGGCAGGTAAACCAGGTCAGCAGCGTAACCGGTTACAGCAGCCAGGGAAGCAGCGCCAGCCAGCCAGCCAGCATGACGGCCCATGATTTCGATGATGGAAACCTGGCCCTTGTCGTATACATGGGAATCCTGGTAAACTTCGGTGATGGAAGTAGCGATATACTTCGCTGCGGAAGCGAAGCCCGGGCAGTGGTCGGTGCCGAACAGGTCATTGTCGATGGTCTTCGGAATGCCCATAACGCGGCAGTCATAGCCAACCTTCTTCATATACTTGGAAATCTTGTTGCAGGTATCCATGGAGTCGTTGCCGCCATTGTAGAAGAAGTAACGAACGTCATACTTCTTGAAGATTTCCAGGATGCGCTTGTAATCGGTGTCATCGACATCCGGATCAGCGATCTTGTAACGGCAGGAGCCCAGTGCGGAAGACGGGGTGTACTTCAGAAGCTCCAGCTCAGCCGGATCTTCCTTATCCATAACATACAGCTTATCGTTCAGAACGCCGACAATGCCGTTTGCAGCGCCGTAAACGGTGGTGATGGAATCGGAATCCAGACCAGCCTTGATTGCGCCATATGCACTGGCATTGATGACGGAAGTAGGACCGCCGGACTGGCCGATGATCATTGCGCCCTTCAGCTCACTCATAATCAAAAAACCTCCTTATAATGTGACGAAAGATGTGCGGCGGAAACAGAAAATAGTTACCAAAAACGTTTCAT
>CALYTA010000083.1 GCA_945486175.1 uncultured Clostridia bacterium
GGTTCGGGTTGACCCACCGCGCCGTATTGCCGCATGGCAGGGCAAGTCCGGTCGACTTGACCGGCAGGCCAAGCTCCTGGCAATCAATGTGCCCGCCGAAGCGCGGGACAATCGTCGTGCCGAGCAGATAGCCCATGACCGATGGCGACAGACCGGTGGAATAGCTGTTGACCAGGAAGAACAGCGGGTCATCCGACAACACACCGGCGACCAGGGAAATAAAATCCGCAATGTCGTTTTCAATCTTCCAGACCTCACCCGTCGGCCCTCTGCCATAGCTCGGTGGGTCCATGATGATGCCGTCATACCGTCTGCCGCGGCGGATTTCGCGCTCGACAAATTTCTTACAGTCGTCGACAATCCAGCGGATCGGACGGTCTGCCAGACCGGAGGCCGCCGCATTTTCCCGCGCCCACTGCGTCATGCCCTTGGACGCATCGACATGGCACACGCTTGCGCCTGCGGCAGCGGCTGCGAGCGTCGCGCCGCCCGTATAGGCGAACAGATTGAGCACGCGCACCGGCTTGTCCGACTGGCGGATCAGCCCGTCGATAAAGTCCCAGTTTGCCGCCTGCTCCGGGAACAGGCCGGTGTGCTTGAAGCTCATCGGCTTGATATGGAACGTCAGCTCGCGGTAGTGGATATCCCACTGCGGCGGCAGCTTTTTGATATTCCATTTTCCGCCGCCGGATGACGAGCGGTGATAGGTCGCATCGGCATGTGTCCATGCGGAAACGCCCTTTTGCTTCGGCCAGATGGCCTGCGGGTCGGGGCGCACAAGCACCTGTTTGCCCCAGCGCTCAACCTTCTCGCCCTGGCCGCAGTCGAGCACCTCAAATTCTTTCCATTTATCTGCAATCCACATAATAGCAAATCTCCATTTGTTGCATTGAAACGCGCTTACCGTTTTTTCTTTGGCTTTGCCCAGCCTGCCTTGCGGCGGGGTGCCGGGCGCTTCTGCTCCCGCGCGGACGGGCTGACCGTCTTGCGCGGCTTTGCGCCGCCATGCCGTGCGGGCTTGTCCGCCTGCTTTTTCTTCTCATGCAGGTGCGGGAAATGTTCATTCGGCCGCGGATGAATCAGGCATTCCCTGCCATAGCCGATCAAATCCTCGCGTCCCGCCTGCACCAGTGCCTTGATGACGAGTGCCCGCTTGTCCGGCCTGCGCCATTGCAGCAGCGCGCGCTGCATCGCTTTTTCCTCCGGTGTCTTTGCGACATAGACCGGCTTCATCGTGCGCGGGTCAATTTCGGAATAATACATCGCGGTCGACAGCGTGCCCGGCGTCGGATAAAAATCCTGTACCTGCTGCGGCATATAGCCGATGGAATTGAGATATTCTGCCAGATGCACCGCGTCGCCCAGCTCCGCGCCCGGATGCGAGGACATCAGATAGGGCACAAGATACTGCTTTTTGCCCAGCTTTTCATTGATGCGCTCATAGCGCTTTTTGAACCGTTCGTATACATCAAACGACGGCTTGCCCATATAATACAGCGCATGGTCGCTCATGTGCTCCGGGGCGACCTTGAGCTGTCCGCTGATGTGGTATTTAACCAGTTCGAGGAAAAATTCATCGTTTTGGTCTGCCATCATATAATCATACCGCAGGCCGGAGCGCACAAATACCTTTTTGACGCCCGGAATTTCGCGCAGCCTGCGCAGCAGCGTCAGGTAATCCGTGTGGTCGGCCTCCAGATTGGCACATGCCTTCGGGAACAGGCACCGCTTGTCGCGGCACAGTCCGTATTTCTCCTGTTTTTTGCACGCCGGGAAACGGAAATTCGCCGTCGGGCCGCCGACATCGTGGATATATCCCTTAAAATCGGGATGCTGCGCGATGCGCTTTGCCTCCTCGATGACCGATTCATGCGAACGAGACGAGATATACCGCCCCTGATGGAACGCCAGCGAGCAGAAATTACAGCCGCCAAAACAGCCGCGGTTGTGGATAATCGAGAACTGTACCTCCGCAATGGCGGGCACACCACCCTCTGCCTCATAGGACGGATGATAGGTGCGCTGGTACGGCAGGCCATAGACCTTGTCCATCTCCTCCGTGGTCAGCGGCAGTGCGGGCGGGTTCTGTACGAGCAGGCGGTGCCCATGCTTCTGTACCACTGCCTTGCCGGTGATGTGGTCCTGCTGGTCGTACTGGATTTTGACCGATTCGGCATAGCTTGCCTTGTCCGCCAGCACCTCATCGAGCGACGGGCACCACACCGCAGGGAAGGAAATATCTTCTTTGTCCTGTGTCAGGTATGCCGCGCCGCGCACATGCTTCACGACATCCGCGCCGCGCTTGCCCGCCTTGAGGTTCGCCGCGATTTCCAGCACGGAGCGCTCACCCATGCCGAACATCAGACCGTCCGCACCCGCGTCCTGCAATACGGTCGGCAGAATGCGGTCCGCCCAGTAATCGTAATGTGCAAACCGGCGCAGGCTGGCTTCCAGGCCGCCCAGATAAACCGGCACATCCGGGAACGCACGGCGCGCCAGCTTCGCATATACCGTCACGGCGCGGTCGGGACGCCGGCCAGCCTTGCCGCCGGGGGAATAGGAATCATCATGGCGGCGTTTTTTGGCGGCGGTATAATGCGCAACCATCGAATCGATGTTGCCGCTGTTGATGAGCACGGCATAGCGCGGGCGCCCCATCGCCACGAAATCCGCTTCCGAACGGAAATCCGGCTGGGACAGAATCGCCACACGGTAGCCTGCATCCTCCAGCACGCGCGAAATCACTGCCGTGCCGAACGACGGGTGGTCAACATATGCATCACCCGTTACGAGCAGAAAGTCACAGTAATACCAGCCGCGCTCCACCATATCCTGTTTTGAAACCGGCAGAAAGCCGTCATGCGTTTTTGCCATACGATCCTCATTTCCAATAAATATTCTGATACAGTATCTATCATACCACAGCCGGGCACAAGATGATACGGGATTTTATCACGAATTTACCACAGTTTTCCGATCTTTTTCCAACGGCTGTGTCAGGAATGAAGCCTGTCGGCATCGCCCGTCCGATTCGCTGCCCGCCCGGAGACAAATTTAAGTATATTTATTTTATAAATATACTATTAGTAATGCCATTGCTTTTGACTCAACTGCCGGTTGATTCGGCTGGTTGAATTTTCCCCGAATGGTTGAGCCGGAATCAACCGCTGTTCGCTTGTATTCCGCACATCCGGACGGTACAATAAGGTCACACAAAAAAGGAGGAATCCGGTATGAATCAACTGGGCAAACACATTGCCGCGCTCCGGAAACAGCGCGGTTTGACGCAGGAAGCACTGGCAGAAGCACTCGGCGTTTCCCCGCAGGCGGTATCCAAATGGGAGACCGACAATTCCTGCCCTGATATTTCGCTGCTGCCGAAGCTGGCTGCCGAGCTGGGCGTAACCGTCGACGCCCTGCTGTCCGGCAATGCGCCGGTGCAGCTGGTGCCGCAGGAGCAGCGCAAAAACATCAACGAAATGATGTTCCGCGTGACGGTCGACTCCCCGCAGGGTGACAAGGTGCGCGTCAATCTGCCGATGGGACTGGTCAAGGTCGGTCTGGAAATCGCCAAATTCGTCCCGCAGGCCAAGGACGCGGAAATTCTCAACCACATCGATATTGAACAGATTCTGCTGATGGTGGACAGCGGCATGATCGGCAAGCTGGTCGAGGTGGAAGCGGCAGACGGCACCTGTGTCGAGGTCGTTGTAGAATGAAAATCGTCGTCAGAAAACGGCTTCCACTGGTTCTGTATATCCCAAACCGCATGCTGCGTGGGCGGCTGTGCACATTTCTCATCTGCGAAGCGCTGCGCGGGGACGGCATTCCCATTGACCGGGAACAGCTCGCCGCCCTGCTGGCACAGTGCTGCGATATTTTTGCACAGCACCGCGGCCTGCGGATGGTCGAGGTGCATGCCGCCGACGGCACGCATGTCACGATTACCCTGTGAGCAAATCCGTTCAGACAGGACAAAAGCCTCCCTTGCGGGAGGCTTTTTGTTTATTCCATTTGTTTTCCACAGGCTGTGGAAAATTCCGTGCAAAACTCAGTCGTTGACATAAGCGGCGACAATCTGGCCGATGTACATCTTGTGGTAATCTTCGTCGGTGTATGCCTTGTCAAAAACATCCTTGTCGAGGAAGTTTTCCGGCGGCATCTCATCGGCATACATCTTCTTGCAGACGATGGTGTAAGCGGCTTCCTCAAAGGTCGGGCAGCCGTCGACAACCGCAGCAGTCAGACCGGATTCCTTCAGCTTGTCGATATCGCGGCCGGACTTGGAGCCTGCCAGCTTGAGTGCATCCTCATGACCCGGCTTGAGTGCGGTCAGCGTAAACGTGTCGCTGCTCTCCATGTAATTCATGGTATGGCGCGAATGGCGGACATAAACGGTGACAGCCGGCTTGAACCACAGCTCACCCATCATGCCCCAGTTGACGGTCATGAAGTTGAAATCGGACTCGGTGCCTGCGGAAAGCAGCATCCACTTGTTGCATACCTCGTCGATGATATTGCCCGGCAGCTCGGTCGGTTCGATTTTACGGAAAGACATAATCAAAATACCTCCAGATTTTGTTGCTATTGTTATACTACTACAAATTTGGCTGTATATGCAAGAGGGTCGCGGCGCGTATGCATCTATTTATATTTTCTGCCGCAGCTGGATCTGCATCCAGTCGTCCTTTGTAATGAGCACCTGGCGCGGCTTGGAGCCCTCAAACGGGCCGACGATGCCGCGCTGCTCCATCTGGTCAACCAGGCGCGCCGCACGCGCATAGCCCAGCTTCAGACGGCGCTGGAGCATGGACACCGAGGCCTGCCCCGATTCCACGACAATGGTAATCGCCTGCGGGAGCAGCTCATCCTCATCCTCTGCGGCATTATATCCGCCGCCCGACGAGCTGTCCGATTCCGCCTGCCGTTCGATGTGCTCCATGACCTCCTGCGAATACTCTACCTCGGAGGTGGATTTCACATGCGCAATGACGCGCTCAATTTCCTCCGAGCTGACAAAGCAGCCCTGAATGCGCACCGGCTTGCTCATGCCGATGGGCGAATACAGCATATCGCCCTTGCCGATCAGCTTTTCCGCGCCGGTTGTGTCCAGAATGATGCGCGATTCGACCTGTGATGCGACCGCAAACGCGATGCGCGACGGGATATTGGATTTCATGATGCCCGTGATGACATCGGCAGACGGGCGCTGCGTTGCGACGACGAGGTGCATGCCTGCGGCACGCGCCTTCTGTGCAATGCGGCAGATGGAGGTTTCGACCTCCTTCGCCGCGACCATCATCAGGTCTGCCAGCTCGTCGATGACAATGACAATCTGCGGCAGTGCCTCCAGCCTGCGCCCGGACGGCGCGGCTTCGCCGTCATCGGATGCGGCTGCCTGTTCCGCCTGCATGCGCACCTGCCGGTTGTAATCGCCCAGATCGCGCACGCCTGCGGCGGCAAACAGCGCATAGCGCCGTTCCATCTCGCCCACTGCCCAGCTGAGCGCACCGGATGCCTTTTTCGGGTCGGTGACCACGGGGATGAGCAGGTGCGGGATGCCGTTGTAATTGCCCAGCTCGACCATCTTCGGGTCGATCATAATCAGCCGCACATCCTCCGGGGAGGATTTG
>CALYTA010000084.1 GCA_945486175.1 uncultured Clostridia bacterium
CGCCATGTTTTTGGAATAAGATATCTTTACCTGACCGGAAGGAGGGACAGGCTGTGGAAGAATGGGTGGAAGAGATGGAGCCGGACCGGGCAGTGCTCGTTGGCCTGCATGCGTCGGTGTTCACGGCGGAGGAGGACGCGTCCTGGGAGACACTGGACGAGCTGGAGGCACTGCTGGAGACCGCGGGCGGCGAATGCGTCGCAAAGATGCTCCAGAGCAGGAATGCACCGGAGGCGCGCACCTTTATCGGCGAGGGCAAGCTGCAGGAGCTGACCGAGCTGGCGCGCGACAACGATGCGACACTGATTATCTTTGACAACGAGCTGTCGCCGTCGCAGATGCGCGTGTTGGAGGAGGCGACCGGGCGGCCGGTGCTCGACCGCAGTGCGCTGATTCTGGACATTTTCGCCCAGCGCGCCCGCACGGGCGAGGGCAAGCTACAGGTCGAGCTGGCACAGTATCAGTACATCCTGCCGCGCCTGTCCGGCATGGGCAAGACGATGTCCCGTCTGGGCGGTGGCATCGGCACGCGCGGCCCGGGCGAGAGCAAGCTCGAAAGCGACCGGCGCCATATCCGCCGCCGCATTGACCGCCTGCGCCGTGACCTGGAGGATGTGCGCCGTGTGCGCGCCGTCCAGCGCCGCCAGCGCAAAAAGGCGGAGCTGCCGCTTGTTGCGATTGTCGGCTACACCAATGCGGGCAAGTCGACCCTGCTCAACACGCTGACTGACGCGGGCATCGAGGCAAATGACCGCCTGTTCGATACGCTCGACCCGACGACGCGCAAGCTGCGCATCTCCGAGACACAGGAAATCCTGCTGTCCGATACGGTCGGCTTTATCCGCAAGCTGCCGCACCATCTGGTGTCCGCCTTCAAGGCGACGCTGGAGGAGGTCGCATATGCCGACCTGCTGCTGCATGTCGTAGACATTTCGCGCGAGGACTGGCGCGAGCAGGCGGAAACAGTCGACAAGGTCATTACACAGCTCGGTGCACAGCAGATTCCGCAGATTCTCGTGTGCAACAAGGCGGATCTGTGTGAAAATCCCGACCTGATCCCGTCCGGCGAGGACATTGTGGCGATTTCCGCCAGGCAGGGGCGCGGCATGGAACAGCTGCTGGCGGCGATTGAAAAGGCGCTCGGACGCGGCAAGCACCGCATTACCGTCTGTATCCCGTATGCGGACGGCTATCTGCTCGATGTCATCCACAAGGAAGCGGCGGTGTTCTCCACCGATTACACCAGCGAGGGCACAAAGCTGGACATCGAATGCGATGACAAGCTGTATGGCCAGCTGCGCGGATACGAGGTTGCGGCGGATGAATGACAGCTATCTGGTTCCTGCGGATTACGGCGAGGGATTTTATGAAGACCGGCGCTCCAAATTCATCGGGGAGATTTTCCCGGTGGAAACGCCGGAGGAGGCCATCGCCAGAATCGGGGAAGTAAAAGCCAAATACCGCGATGCGCGCCACCACTGCTATGCATATATCATCCGCGAGGGCAATTATATGCGCTATTCGGATGACGGCGAGCCGCAGGGCACGGCGGGCATGCCGATTCTGGATGTGCTGCGGCGCGAGAACATCACGAATGTCTGCTGTGTTGTCACGCGCTATTTCGGCGGTGTGCTGCTCGGCACGGGCGGCCTTGTCCGCGCCTATACCAAGAGCGCACAGCTCGGCCTGGAAGCAGCGGGCATCAATCAGATGAGCAGCTATTCCGTCCTGCTCATCACCTGCCCGTATTCACTGCTCGGCGTGGTGCAGAACATCCTGCCGGAGCACGACTGCATGACAGATGAGATCGAATATGCCGCCGATGTCACGCTGACGGTCACGCTGCCGGAGGGCGGTGAGGAGGCACTCGCGGCAGCACTGCGCGACGCGACCAGCGCCGCAGTCGATGTCGAAGTGATGGAGAGCCGGTTCATGGGACGGCGCATTCGCTGACGAAACGGCACGCATCCGCATACATAAAAATTTTTTCAGAAAAATTTGCGAAAAAAAGAGGAGTTTGCGAAAGCAGTACGGTATTTATTTATGTACGGTATTTTTCGCAGATCAAGCAGGGGGAGGGCAGGCCGATGCGCGAGGATCAGGAACGACTGGAACGGCAGACGCTGTCCGACTGGGCGACCTTTGCGGACGAAAGCCGCGGCAGAGAACACAGCATTGCACCGTGTCCGCGCCGCACCTGCTTTCAGCGCGACCGCGACCGCATTGTGCACTGCAAGGCGTTCCGGCGGCTGGGACACAAGACACAGGTCTTTATTTCCCCTGAAGGAGACCATTACCGCGACCGGCTGACGCACACGCTGGAGGTCGCGCAGATTGCGCGGACGATTGCGCGCAGCCTGCGGCTCAATGAGGATTTGACCGAAGCGGTGGCGCTTGGGCATGACCTCGGGCACACGCCGTTCGGGCATGTCGGCGAGCGCACGCTGGACAGCCTGTGCAGCGAAATCGGCGGCTTTCATCACAACGAGCAGAGCCTGCGCGTGGTGGATTGCCTGGAGCGCGATGGCGACGGGCTGAATCTGACGCATGAGGTGCGGGACGGCATTGCCTGCCACACCGGCACGCGGCATGCGGAGACACCGGAGGGGCGCATTGTCCATTTTGCCGACCGCATTGCCTATGTCAATCACGACATTGACGACGCTGTGCGCGCCGGACTGATTGTCCCGGCAGACCTGCCGCGGGAGGCGGTGCGCGTGCTCGGTGCGACGCACGGCGACCGCATTGACACAATGGTAGCGGATATGGTGCGCTACGGCGAAGCCGAGCACGACATCGGCATGTCCGCCGAGGTGCATGGCGCCATGATGGAGCTGCGCGCCTATCTGTTCCGTGCGGTTTATGCCGGGCAGGCACAGGAGGAAGCACACAAGGTCGACGGGCTGCTGCGCACGCTGCATGAGTATTTTATGCACCATACAGATGAACTGCCTGAGTTTTATAAAAAACACATCGAACGTGACGGCGCGGGACGCGTTGTCTGCGACTATATCGCGGGCATGACTGACCGCTTTGCCGTTGCCAAATATACCGAATTATTTATTCCAAGGAGCTGGAACATCAAGTGATTCCCGCATGGGAGAAGGGAAACGCACATGGCAATTGATGATCGTTTTATCGACGAGCTGACCGCACGGTGCGACATTGTCGATATTGTTTCCCGCTATGTGGCGCTCAAAAAGAGCGGCAACAACTATTTCGGGCTGTGCCCGTTCCACAACGAAAAAACCGCATCGTTCTCCGTTGCGCCCGACAAGCAGATTTTCCATTGCTTTGGCTGCGGCGCGGGCGGCGGGCCGATCCGGTTTATCATGAACATCGAAGGGCTGGATTTTCCGGATGCTGTCCGGTTTCTGGCCAAACAGTACAACATGGAGGTGCCGGAGTCCGGCGAAAATCCCAGGCGCCGGCAGGAGCGCAAGCGCGTGCTGGCGGCACTCAAGGATGCGGCGCGGTTCTTCTATGCACAGCTGCACAGCCCCGTGGGCGCGCAGGCGCTGCAATATTTCCAGCAGCGCAGGCTGAGCCGGCGCACGATGGGCAATTTCGGGCTGGGCTATGCGCCCGACTCGTTCCATGCGTTGCTCGACGCGATGACCGAAAAGGGATATACGAAGGAGGAACTGGAAGCGGCCGGCCTGATTGCACGCAGTCAGAACGGTACATATTACGATAAGTTCCGAAACCGTGTCATGTTCCCGATCATCGATGTGCGCGGCGATGTCATCGGCTTCGGCGGGCGCGTCATGGACGACAGCAAGCCGAAATACCTCAACTCGCCGGAGACCATGGTGTTCAACAAGCGGCGCAACCTGTTTGCGATGAACCTCGCAAAAAAGACCAAAAGCGAGTATTTCCTGCTCGCTGAGGGCTATATGGATGTCATTGCGCTGCATCAGGCGGGCTTTGACAGCGCGGTTGCCTCGCTCGGCACGGCGCTGACCGACGAGCAGGCACGCCTGCTCACGCGGTACACCAAAACCGTCATCGTCTGCTATGACGCGGACACGGCGGGACAGACCGCTTCCCAGCGCGCGATTGATATTTTGAAAAAAGCCGGGCTGCGTGTGAAAATCCTGCGCATTCCGGGTGCGAAGGACCCGGATGAGTTCATCAAGGCGAAGGGCGCGGAGGCATTCCGCAAGCTCATCGAGCGCTCGGACAACGACATCCGTTACCGCATCGAGTCCGCGCGCGACAAATATGACTTCACAGAGGATGACCAGCGCATCCTGTTCCTGCGGGAAGCCGCGGGCATCATCGCGGCGCTGGAAAATCAGGTGGAGCGCGATGTCTATACCGCTTCGACCGCGAAGCTCGCGGGCGTGACGCAGACTGCATTCCAGCAGGAGGTCAAAAACGCGCAGACACGGCTGAAATATCAGCAGAAGCAGCAGTATCACCGCCAGGTGCGCGCGCCCGCACAGGCGGCACAGCCGAAAGAGCGCACCATTCATTATGACAATGTGCGCTCCGCGCGCGCGGAGGAGGGGCTGCTCGCGCTGCTGTTTTCCGACGCATCCCTTTTGCCGGATATGCGCGAAAAAGTCAGCCCGGAGGATTTTTCTTCCCCCGTGCTGGGCAAAATTTATGGACACGCCATTGCGCTGTTTGACAGCGGGCGCAGCATTACGGTTTCGGCGCTGGAACATGTGCTCCAGCCGGAGGAAACCGAACTGCTGGTCTCGGCACTGCGGGCAGAGATCCCTGCGGATCAGCGGCAGAAGGCAATGGAGGATTATATCGATATTATCGCGGAGCAAAAGGCTGCGCGTGATATACCCGGACAGGACGGCGAGGACCCGCTGCTGCGCAAGGCGCAGCTCCAGCGGAAAACCAAGCGGTTCGACGGGACAGAGGGGTAAGGCGTATCGGCGAAACATATTGCTGGTATTGCATTTTTCAGTTACATTTTTGGAGGCTTAAAGAATGACACAGGACATGGACATGGATGTAAAGAAGCAGGCCGTTATCAAGGATCTGTTGGCGCTGGGTAAGAAAAAAGGCAAGCTCACGCTGAAGGAAATGTCCGATGCGCTGGACTCGATCAGCATGGAGTCGGATGAGCTGGATAAGCTGTATGAGGATCTGGACAAGGCCGGCGTAGAAATCAAGGGCGCCGAGGCGCTGGTCGTTCCGTTGGATAATGAAGAGGAATTCTCGGAAGACGCTGTCGAAGAGGTTCCGAAGGAGGAACTGGAGGACACCGAGTCACTCGCTGAGGGTTTTGCGATTGACGATCCGGTGCGCATGTACCTCAAGGAGATCGGCAAGGTCGATCTGCTGACGCCGGAGGAAGAAGTTCAGCTGGCGGAAAAGATGCAGGCGGGCAACGAGGCAAAGGCCCGTCTGGAAGAAATTGAAAAGAATCATGAACAGGTGGATGAGACCGAGATGCAGGCCATCCGCAAGGCGATCCGCGGCGGTGAAAATGCCAAGAAGCGCCTGTCGGAAGCCAACCTGCGACTGGTTGTCTCCATCGCAAAGCGCTATGTCGGCCGCGGCATGCTGTTCCTCGACCTGATTCAGGAAGGCAACCTCGGCCTGCTCAA
>CALYTA010000085.1 GCA_945486175.1 uncultured Clostridia bacterium
GCGTGCCCCTTGACCCAGTGGAACGTGACATCGTGCACCTCCAGCAGGTTCAGCAGGCGCTCCCACAGATCGGGATTCTTTGCAGGCTCCTTCGGCGTGCGCATCCAGTTTTTGCTCCGCCATTTGACCGCCCAGCCCTTCTGAATCGCATCGATGACATATTTGCTGTCGGAATACAAATCGACCGTGCACGGGCTTTTGAGCGCTTCCAGCGCGGTAATCACGCCGAGCAGCTCCATGCGGTTGTTGGTGGTCTCCGGAAAGCCCTGGCTGATTTCCTTTCGATGCTCGCCATATTGCAGGATAATACCGAAGCCGCCTGGACCGGGATTTCCGGAACAGGCGCCATCGGTGTAAATAATGACATGTTTATTCTTTTTCTCCGCCATTTTCATCCTCTGTTACGGGTGCAGACGCTGCGGTTTCTTCCGTTTCAGCGGTGTCAGTATCGTCCTCATCGTCTTCCTTCTGAAGGCGCGTGATGGCGTTGACATGCACGTCGTCGCCGGTACGCATGACAATGACACCCTGCGTATTTCTGCCGCACTGGCGGATATCTTCGACTGCGGTGCGGATGAGTACGCCGTCATCGGTGATAATCATGACGTCGTTGTCGAGGTCGACCACTGCGGTTCCCGCAATGTTGCCGGTCTTTTCATTCAGCGCATGGGCGAGAATGCCGCGGCCGCCGCGGTGATGAATGCTGAACTCGCCGACCGGGGTGCGCTTGCCATAGCCGTTCTCGGTGATGGTGAGCACTTCGCCCTCCGGACGCGCGCGCACGCCGCCAATGACGCGGTCGCCTTCCTCCAGCGTGATGCCGCGTACACCGACTGCCGAACGGCCCATTGCACGCACTTCGTTCTCATCGAAGCAGATCGCGTGGCCATGTGCTGTGACAATCAGCATATTCTGCGTGCCGTCAGTCAGGCGGACGTCAACCAGACGGTCGCCCTCATTGAGCGACAGCGCGCGCAGGCCCGCCTTGCGGATATTTTTCAGCTCAGACAGCGCGACGCGCTTGACGGTACCCTGTTCCGTCGTAAAGAACAGGTAATGCGATTCGTCGTATTCGCTGATGGCGAACATCGCGGAAACTGTCTCGCCGCTTTCCAATGCGAGCAGATTGACGACATTGGTGCCCTTCGCTGTGCGGCTGGTCTCCGGAATCTGATAGCCCTTCAGGCGGTAGACCTTACCAAGGCTGCTGAAGAACAGGATGTTGTCATGCGACGATGCCGTGAACAGGATTTCCGCAAAATCCTCCTCGCGCGTCGCCATGGCGCTGACACCGCGGCCGCCGCGGCGCTGTGCGCGGTAGGTGTCCGTCGTGGTGCGCTTGATATAGCCGCAATGGGTCAGCGTATAGGTGCAGTCCTCGCGCTCGATCAGGTCTTCAATGTCGATTTCATTGTCAACTGCCTCGATATGCGTGCGGCGCTCATCGCCGAACTTGTCGCGGATCTCAATCAGTTCCTTCTTGACAATTTCCAGCATATTGTGTCGGCTCGCGAGAACCTCCATCAAACCATGGATTTTCGCTTCAATTTCGTCGTATTCGTCGTTGATCTTCTGGCGCTCCAGACCGGACAAACGTCCGAGACGCATGTTGACGATGGCCTGTGCCTGCGGCTCATCCAGATGGAATTCAAAGTTTTCCTTGCCATTCACAATGCCGAGCAGGGCAATCTGATTGATGATAAACGGCTCTGCCATCAGGTTTGTCTTGGCTTCGCTCTCATTTGCGGAAGCGCGGATGATATCGATGATGCGGTCAATGTTGTCGGTTGCGACCTTGAGGCCTTCGAGGATATGGGCGCGGCTCTCCGCCTTGTTCAGGTCAAAGCGCGTGCGGCGCTCGATGACCTCGCGCTGGAATTCGATATACTGGTCAATCAGCTCACGCAGGTTGAGCGTGCGCGGCTGGTTGTTGACCAGCGCCAGATTGTTGACGGAGAACGTGTCCTGCAGCTGCGTATAATTAAACAGCTGGTTGAGCACGACCTGGGGATTTGCCTCGCGCTTGAGCTCGACAACAATGCGCATGCCTTCGCGGTCGGATTCATCGCGCAGGTCGGAAATTCCGTCGACACGCTTGTTTTTGACGAGATCAGCGATGGATTCCACCAGGCGCGCCTTGTTGACCATGTACGGGATTTCCGTGACAACAATGCGGTGGCGGCCATTGTGCATCTCCTCAATTTCCGTGCGGGCACGTACCTTGATCTTGCCGCGTCCGGTTGCATAGGCTGCACGGATGCCGCTGCGGCCCATGATAATGCCGCCGGTCGGGAAATCCGGGCCCTTGATGTACTGGCAGATATCTTCCATCTGTGCATCCGGATTGTCGATGACATAGCAGATGCCGTTGATGACTTCCGTCAGGTTGTGCGGCGGCATATTGGTCGCCATGCCGACAGCGATACCGGACGAGCCATTGACCAGCATGCCCGGGAAACGGGACGGCAGAACCTTCGGCTCCTTGCGGTTGTCATCGAAATTCGGCATGAAATCGACAGTTTCCTTCTCGATGTCGGTCATCATATAAGCCGCCATCTTGCTCATGCGCGCCTCGGTATAACGGTATGCTGCCGGAGGGTCGCCGTCGATGGAACCGAAGTTGCCGTGACCGTCGATCATCGGATAGCGCAGGGAAAACGGCTGTGCCATGCGCACGAGGGCATCATAAACCGATGCGTCGCCGTGCGGATGATACCGGCCGAGCACGTTACCGACGGTAGTCGCCGACTTGCGGTATGGCCGGTCACTGGTCAGGTGGTCTTCATACATCGCGTACAGGATACGGCGGTGTACCGGCTTGAGGCCGTCGCGCGCATCCGGCAGCGCACGGCCGACAATGACGGACATCGCGTAATCGATGTACGATTTTTTCATTTCCCGTTCGAGATCGACCGGGATAATCTTCTGATTTTCAAAGCTAATACTCACAGTTTTATACCTCTTCTTCCAGCAGCTCCATCAGGCAGGAGATGGATTCCTCCAGTGAATCCATCGCATCGCCCAGCATGGCATCCTCCTCTGAGGCTTTTTTCTTCTTCGCCGGCATCAGGTCAACCAGCTCGTCATGGGCAGCCATCAGCGCCTGCGTGGCTGCTTTTAAGCGTTGTTTTTTGATATCGTCCATATGGTTCCTCTCGATTTCCACCGGCGCGCGCCGTTTCCACCCAACTTAAATATCCAGATTGGTTACATATTTCGCGTTTTTCTGGATGAACTCGCGGCGCGGCTCGACCTTCTCGCCCATCAGCAGCGTGAAGATTTCGTCCGCCATCGACGCGTCCTCCAGCGTGACCTGAAGCAGCGTGCGGTTTTCCGGGTTCATTGTGGTCTCCCACAGCTGTTCCGGGTCCATCTCACCCAGGCCTTTGTAGCGCTGGATATCGACGCCCTGTCCCATCTCCGCGAGCACGGCAACCTGCTCCTGCTCGGTATAGGTATAGCGCACGGTCTTGCCCTTGGTATTCTTGAACAGCGGCGGCTGAGCGATATAGACATGCCCCTGCTCAATCAGCGGGCGCATATACCGGAAGAAGAACGTCAGCAGCAGCGTGCGGATATGGCTGCCGTCGACATCGGCATCCGCCATCAGGATGATTTTGCCATAGCGCAGCTTGGACGGGTCAAAATCCTCGCCGAAGCCCGCGCCGAAAGCGGTAATCATCGGAGTCAGCTTGTCGTTGCCATAGACCTTGTCCAGACGCGCCTTTTCGACGTTCAGCATCTTGCCCCACAGCGGCAGAATCGCCTGGTAACGGCGGTCACGGCCTTCCTTTGCGGAGCCGCCTGCGGAATCGCCCTCGACGATGTAAATTTCCGTCAGGCGCGGGTCGCGTTCCTGGCAGTCCGCCAGCTTGCCCGGCAGCGAGCCGGATTCGAGTGCGCTCTTGCGGCGCGTCAGCTCGCGCGCCTTGCGCGCTGCTTCTCTCGCGCGCGACGCGGTCTGTGCCTTGTCGATGATGGATTTTGCAACCGACGGGTTTTCTTCAAAGAAAATCGTCAGCTTTTCACTCAGCATGCTCTCGACCAGATTGCGCATGTCGGAATTGCCCAGCTTGGTCTTGGTCTGGCCCTCGAACTGTGCCTCGCGCAGCTTGACTGAAATGACGGCGGTCAGGCCCTCGCGCACATCGTCGCCGGAGAAATTCTTATCGTTGTCCTTGAGGAAGCCGAATTTGCGCGCATAGTCGTTGATGACCTTGGTGAGCGCCGACTTAAAGCCGGTCTCATGCGTGCCGCCCTCCGTGGTGTTGATGTTGTTGGCAAACGACAGCAGGTTTTCGTTGTAGCCATCGGTATACTGCATGGCGACCTCTGCCATGGATTCATCGCGCGAGCCTTCGACATAGATCGGTTCGGGATGCAGCGGCGTCTTGTTGCGGTTTAAGTACGTGACGAACTGCTTGATGCCGCCCTCGTAGTGCATGACCTCCTCGCGGACGTCGTCATCCGGGTCGCGCTCGTCGCGCAGTGTGATCTTAATGCCGCCGTTGAGGAATGCCTGCTCCTGCAAGCGGTTTTCCAGAATCTCATAATCGTAATCCAGCGTTTCAAAAATCTGGTCATCCGCCTTGAAGCGGATGGTCGTGCCGGTTTCATGCTTGCACGGCGTGGAGCGCATCGGGGAAATCGTCTTGCCGCGCGCAAATTTCATGGAATATTTGTTTTCGCCGTCATAGACCGTGGCTTCCAGCCATTCGGACAGCGCATTGACGACGGACGAGCCGACGCCGTGCAGGCCGCCGGAGACCTTGTAGCCGTCGCCGCCGAACTTGCCGCCCGCATGCAGCACAGTCAGGACAACCTCCAGCGTGGGAATGCCCATCTGCGGATGGATGCCGACCGGGATGCCGCGTCCGTTGTCGCGCACGGAAACCACACTGTCCGGCTCGAGAATGACCTCGATATGGGTGCAGTAGCCCGCCAGCGCCTCGTCGATGGAGTTATCGACAATTTCATACACCAGATGGTGCAGGCCGCGTGCGGACGTCGAGCCGATATACATGCCCGGGCGCTTGCGCACGGCCTCCAGACCTTCGAGTACCTGGATCTGGTTTTCGTCATACGCTTCCTTGACGGTCAGGTCGAGAATCTCTTCGCTCATGCTCATATACTATCGTTCCATTTCTCCGGCGGGCCGGTTAAGTGCCACAGATGTGGAAGGCCAGGACAGCGCCGGCCGCCGGTTTCGGCTGCTGTCGGGGAAAAATCCAGTCGGAAAGAAACAATCCCGCTTGTCCGACGGGATTGCCTGCTTCCAGAATGAATAAAAGAACGGTCTATTCCGGGATGGTCTGCCCGCTTCGCTTAAGCAGCGTAGCGGTGGACAGCTGGGAGAGATACAGCGTAGGCTCGCCGCCCTCCTCGCACAGAATGCACGACTTGGGGAGGTCCTCAAACAGCGGTACCACATGGCCGGCCCGCTCCATGGCGGACATAAAGGCACGGGTGTGCTTGGACCAGGTAGCGGTATCCATGTCGTAAATCCCCAGAATGGAATCGGTATGGACG
>CALYTA010000086.1 GCA_945486175.1 uncultured Clostridia bacterium
CTGATTGAGATCCGTCAGGCCATTGAGATGGCGAGCATTTACTCCTCCATTCTGGCGGGCACGATGGAGACCTATTCCTCCGTAGTTTCCAACAACATGAATGATATCATGAAGACGCTGACTGTCATCACCCTGATTATGACCATACCGAATATGGTGTTCGGCTTCTATGGTATGAACGTTTCGCATCTGCCGGGCGCAATCAGCTTTATCCCGGGCATTATTGCGGTGATCGGCTGCATCGTCGCATGGCAGTTCCTCAAAAAAAGCAAGCTGTATTGAGTATTTGATTTGACGACACGAAAGGACAATCCGTATGACAACCAAGACGATCACTTCGGTGGTATCTCTGGCCGGTCTGCTCAAGAGCATTTTTATCTCCGGCCGCTTTAAAAAGGACCTCCCGATGCAGTTGGTTGACCCGAAGGGCAACAAAATCTGCGAAATCCATGAGGAGGACCCGGAGCGCTGGATCCGCACCAACTATAAGGACAGCATTGCCTGCACCCGCAAGCTGTGCACCCGTTCGCAGTGGGATAAGATGGATATTGTACAGCAGGTGCGTCTGTGTGACTGCTGGGAGGCGCTGGCCGTGATGGAGTATCTCGATGTGGGATATGATGACGGCAACCGCTTTGAAATTGACGAATACGAATGCTGAGCGGCATTTGAATCTGTGAGAGAAACACAAGAAGATGTACCAGGTGGGGAAAGGAGTTGCTTATGGCTGAGACAAGGCAGGAAAACAAGATGGGAGTTATGCCGGTAAACAAGCTGTTGATTTCAATGGCGCTGCCGATGATTATTTCCATGCTTGTACAGGCGTTATACAATATTGTTGACAGTATCTTTGTATCGCGCATCTGTGAGGATGCGCTGACAGCCGTTTCGCTGGCGTTTCCGGTGCAGAACCTGATGATTGCGATTTCATCAGGCACAGGCGTCGGCGTCAATGCACTGCTTTCCCGCTCACTCGGTGCAAAAAATCAGGAAGCAGCCGATAAGGCCGCAAAAAACGGCATATTTCTGGCCATTTGCAGTTATCTGGTCTTTCTGGTGCTGGGCCTGACGGCATGCAACCTGTTTTTCCGTACGCAGACCGACAGTGAGACAATCATTGCATATGGCGATACCTATCTCAGCATCTGTATGATCTGTTCGTTCGGCATGTTTGTCCAGATGATGTTTGAGCGCCTGCTGCAGGCGACCGGCCGCACGATTTACACCATGTTCACACAGGGCACGGGTGCGATTATCAACATCATTCTCGACCCGATCCTGATTTTCGGCATGTTTGGCATGCCGAAGCTGGGCATCGCAGGTGCTGCGGTTGCAACAGTCACCGGTCAGATTATTGCAGGCGTGATGGCGGTTTTCTTCAACTTCAAATTCAACACCGATGTCAGCCTGAAGGGGAAATTCCGCCCGAGCGGACATATTATCGCACAGATTTACTCGGTCGGCATCCCGTCTATCCTGATGATGTCGATTTCCTCGGTCATGGTATACGGCATGAACCGCATCCTGATCGCATTTACTTCGACGGCGACAGCAGTCTTTGGCGTATATTTCAAGCTCCAGTCGTTCATCTTCATGCCGATTTTCGGCATGAACAACGGCATGGTGCCAATTATCGCGTACAATTACGGCGCATGCAAGCCGGACCGCATCAAGAAAACCATTGCCCTTGCGATGGTCTATGCGGAGTGCATCATGCTGGCCGGTTTGCTGGTGTTCAAGCTCAAGCCGGATGTGCTGCTCAGCTTCTTCAATGCTTCGCCGGAGATGCTTGCCATCGGCGAGCCTGCGCTGCGCACGATTTCGTGGAGCTTCCTGGTCGCGGGCATCTGTATCATCAGCTCGTCCACCTTCCAGGCGCTGGGCAACGGCATGTACAGCCTGATGATTTCGTTTGGCCGCCAGCTGGTTGTACTGCTCCCGGTGGCCTATCTGCTGTCTCTGACCGGCAACATCCATGCGGTCTGGTGGTCGTTCCCGATTGCGGAAATCGCTTCGCTGGCACTGTCTCTTTTCTTTATGTACAAGGTCAATAAAAATATTTTTATTCCGCTGCGCGAGATGCAGCAGGAATCGGAACAATAAAAAAACAGAGCGGAGCTGCGCAGTATGTGTGGCTCCGCTTTTTTCGACCGGTTTGACGGGATTGGTATCGTTTGTTATAATTTGAGGCAGAGAGACAAACGAAAGGGGGCAATGGTATGCTGGGGCTGGAACAGCGCCTGCACGGATATGAACCGCTGTTTGGCAGCTGGAATGTATGCGGAGAGATCGGCAGCGGCAATTTCGGGCGCGTCTACCGCGTGGAAATGCGCGATCTGTTCGGTGAAGTACATGCTGCGGCGCTCAAGGTGGTGGAAATTCTGCCTGACCGGACGCTGGCGGATACACCGGAACGGGTGCGTGCGCTCGCGAAGAAGGCATATGACAGCGAGATCGGCACAATGCACACCCTGCGCGGCGCGGACAATGTCGTGCATATGGATGACCATGCGGTGATGGAGCTGTATGAAGACGGAAAGCTGGTCGGCTGTGACCTGCTCATCCGCATGGAATTGCTGGAGAGCCTCGGCACGCTGCTCGGCCGGGGAGAGAAAAAACTGTATACGGCGGGGGAGGTCCGCCGTATCGGCATGGATTTGAGCCGCGGCCTGATTTGTTGCCACAGCGTCAGTATCCTGCACCGTGACATCAACCCCAATAATATTTTCCGCAGCCGGTTTGGCAGCTATAAGCTGGGAGATTTCGGTATTGCCAAGCAGCTCGCGGGCACAGTGCATGCGGGCACGGCAATCGGCACGAAAAAATATGCCGCACCGGAGGTCGTGGCCGGAGAGGAATACGACGCGCGTGCGGATATCTATTCGCTCGGCATTGTGCTGTACCAGCTGGCAAACGGCGGATATCTGCCGTTTTTCCACAGGGATATGCAGCCGCGCGACTGGGATGCGGCAGATGCGCGCAGGCTGGGCGGGGAGGAATTCCCGTTGCCGTCACAGGCAGATGCCGCGTTCAGCCGTGTGATTTTGAAGGCGTGCGCGTTTCGCCCATCTGACCGGTTTGCATCGGCACAGGAGCTGTACGACGCACTGGATGCATTGGGGCATCCGGCAGCGGTTCCGCAAAATAAGCCGCAGACCGCACTGGATTTCTGGCAGAAGCCGCAGGAATCCCGGTTCGACCTGCTGGGTGCGTTCGGCCTGGCGGTCACGGTGTCACCGGAAATGCGATATATGGCACAGCAGCTTGCCGGTTATCCGGTGCAGCGGGAAAATGCCCAGCCGAGCGGTGTGCTGACACCGCGTCTGGCGGCGCATCTGCCCGCATGGCGCATCCGCATGCCATGGTTTCCGTTTAACCGTCTGGCTGTGCGCGGATATTCATCCATCGGTGACCGCGCGTTCCGCGGGCGCAAGGATATCATTGCGGTTTCGTGCGGCAAGAGCGTGAAGAGCATCGGCACAGAGGCATTTCTGCGGTGCAGCAGCCTCAGTGAGGTGGAATGTGCGCGCGGATTGATCAAGATTCTCGACGGCGCGTTTGCGGACTGTGTGCGCCTGTCGCGCTGTCACCTGCCGGATACCGTGCAGGAGCTGGGAGAGCGCGCCTTTGCGGGCTGTATTGCGCTCGCTTCGCTGCGCGTGCCGGAGAGCGTACAGGCATTGGGTGACCAGATGTGCGACGGATGTACCGGGCTGCATCAGGTTACCCTGCCGTCCGGACTGCGCAGTGTGGGACATGCCTCGTTCCGTGGGAGCGGGCTGAAGAAGCTGCTCCTGCCGGACAGCTGTATCCGGCTGGGAGAAGCCGCATTTGCAGATTGCCGGAGCCTCGCTTCCGTACAGGTGTCGCTGCGGCTGGCTGTGATTCCGCGGGAGTGCTTTTCCGGCTGCATATCGCTGCAGCAGTTCGATCTGCCGTTCCGGCTGACGGAAATCCGGGAACGCGCCTTTTTCGGCTGTACGGCGCTGGAGCAGATTGTGATACCGGAGGGCGTGCGCCGCATTGGCAGACAGGCCTTTGCGCAGTGCGACAGCCTGACGGTCATCCGCGTGCCGGATTCGGTGCAGCACATCGGGGAGGAGGCCTTCGGCGCGGGCGGAGGACTCCTGCGCGGGCGGTTCGGTAAGCTGACTGTCATCGCACACAGCGGCAGCTATGCATGGCAGTACTGCAAGCAGTGCGGCATTCGGGTGCGTGAGCCTTGAGGGACACGATTCGTGCGCGGCTGTCCGCGCTTGCAGAAGGAGAATACCGCGATTTTTCTTCCGCACTTATTCCGGGCTGCGGCACGATGCTCGGCGTGCGCCTGCCGCGCCTGCGCGCACTGGCGAAGGAAATTGCCGTGGATGCTGACGCGTATTTGGCCGAGCCGTGCGGTGCTCTGTTTGAAGAGGTCATGCTGCGCGGCATGGTCATCGGCTGCATGAAATGCCCGACCGAACAGCGCATGCAGCACATGCGGGAATTTATCCCGCTCATCGACAACTGGTCGGTGTGTGACAGCTTCTGCACCGGACTGAAGGAAGCAAAGAAAAAGCCGGAGGCTTACTGGGACTTTATCCTGCCATATCTGCACAGCGGACAGGAGTTCGAGGTGCGGTTTGGCGTGGTCATGATGCTCGCGCACTTCGCACAGGGAGAATGGCTGCCGCGCGTGCGGGAGCAGCTGGAACAGGTATCTCATCCGGGCTATTATGTCAAAATGGCAGTCGGCTGGGCCGTGTCCGTGTGCTATGTCCGCGATCCCGCATATACGTGGGACTGGATGCAGCGCAATACACTCGATGCGGAAACCGAACGCATGGCAATACAGAAAATTCTCGATTCGCGCCGCGTGACCGGTACGGACCGTGAACGGATTGTACAGCTGCGGGAACAGCGGAAAAAGCAAAAATCCTGAATCGAAACCGATTCAGGATTTTTTTACGCCTCATCCTGCGTGCATAGCATGCTGCAAAACAGATTGTAAATATCCGGAAGCTTCTTCCTGAGCGACACAGGGCGCCCATTCTGTCCGATAAAACAGTGGCCGGTGCTGCCTGTCCCGCACAAATGTCCGGTTTCTGCATCATAAAATTCATAGGCAACTGTCATGCGGACTTGTGACATAGCTGTAACGCGCACATCAATCCGGCAGGTCTGTCCAAAATGCATCATTTCCTTGTACTCACAGCTGACGGAAATGACAGGGATGGAAATGCCGTCGCGCTCCATCTGGTCATAGCCGTAGCCGAGCTGCTCCATCATTGCGATACGCGCTTCCTCCATCCAGCGGATATAATTGGAGTGGTGTACAATGCGCATGCCATCAGTTTCATAATACTGTATACGGTGCTGGTATGAAAAAAACTTGTCCATATGATCCCTTCCTGCTTTTTGCTTTCT
>CALYTA010000087.1 GCA_945486175.1 uncultured Clostridia bacterium
GTGAAATCATGGCATGCCTGTTCCGCAAGGCACGTGACATGTCTGCCACGCAATACCCGGCACTGATCCGAGAATGCCTGAGCCTGTGCACCGCTTCCCTGGATTACACGGAAATCCTGTCGTTCTCCCAGATTTTGCTGCAAAAGAACCTCAAACTGGAGCAGTTCTCGCTGCCGGGCGATTCTGTTGACGCATGGGGCGGCATCATGTCCTCCAGCGGCGCATGGTGTTATGTCTATGACCTGCGCGAGGCATCCGATGCCCTTCTTACCTTTATATATGAGAGCATCTACACCAATTCCACCATTGAACTCCCGCCCGCAACCGTAGACAAAAGCGCAGTCAACTGAAGATTGAACCACAGCCGTCCTGGTTTTTCAGGACGGCTGTTTTTTTATCAGCATATACCATAAAACTTCCGAATTATTCGCCGCATTGTTTTGTTTGTTCTTTACAACAGCAAAGGATTTTGATACACTTATGGGTAAGAGAAGGGAGAGTGCTGGTTTCTGGTGTACCGGTTCCCCTCAGGAAATAGGAAAGGAGTCATATTATTATGTCTTACGGTATCAAATCCCCTGCAAAGTATGTCCAGGGCAATGGTGAGCTGTCCAATCTGGGCCGCAACGCCAAGAAAATGGGTGAAAAATTCCTCGTCCTCTGTTCTGCAAACAACAAAAAGCGCGTCGGTGATGCAATCGAGGAAAGCCTGAAGTCGGTTGAAAAGGAAGTTGTTTTCTGCGAGTTCAACGGTGAATGCTCCAAGGCGGAAATTTCCCGCGTTATGGAAGTTGTCACCGAGACCGGCTGTGATGTTGTCATCGGCGTCGGCGGCGGCAAGGTCATCGACACGGCAAAGGCTGTTGTCACCAATCTCGGCGGTTATCCGCTCATCATCATCCCGACCGTTGCATCCAACGACTCCCCGTGCAGCGGCGTCGCTGTTATTTATAATGATGAAGGCGTCGTCATCAAGGCACTGCTCATGAAGCGCAACCCGGATCTCGTTCTGGTCGATACCGCAGTCATTGCAAAATCCCCGAAGCGCCTACTGGTAGCCGGCATGGGCGATGCGCTGGCAACCTGGTTTGAGGCGCGCGCATGCAAAAATTCCGGCGCGAAGACCATGGCACGCGGCCTGTGCTCCAACACCGCACTGATGATGAGCAAGCTGTGCTATGACATCCTGATCCGTGATGGCGCAAAGGCACTCGAAGCACTGGAAGCCAAGGAACCGAATGATGCACTCGACAACGTGGTTGAGGCATGCATCTATCTGAGCGGCGTCGGCTTTGAGAGCGGCGGCCTGGCAGCAGCACATGCAATCAATGACGGCTTTGCCTATGTTCCGCAGGCACACGGCATGTACCATGGCGAGAAGGTTGCCTTCGGTACGCTGGCACAGCTGGTACTGGAAAAGGCTCCGGAAGATGAAATGAATGAGGTTCTGGGCTTCATGAAGGAAGTCGGCCTGCCGATGACGCTGGCTGACCTCGGCATCACCGATGTCAAGGAAGACGAAATCCGCAAGGTTGCAGAGGCTGCCTGTGTTCCGACACAGTCCACCAAGAACCTGCGCAAGGATATCACAGCAGATGAGGTCTATGCCGCAATCATGGAAGCAGACAAGATCGGCACTGCATACAAGGCATAAGTTTGTGCGATACATATTATATTTTACAGCGAGGTCGGGAAATGCTTCCCGGCCTCGTTTTCTGCGGGATTTGTGTGCAAGGTCAGCCTAATTTTCCGCAAATTGTCCTTGCAATTGCATGGTCGGTGTGCTATTATAGATAAGCAAGTTATTTCCGGGTGTAGCGCAGCTGGTAGCGCGCTTGACTGGGGGTCAAGAAGCCGCAGGTTCAAGTCCTGTCACTCGGACCATACCGACGGACACGCGATCGCGTGTCCGTTTTTTGTTTTATCCATAAATACCTGAAAATCAATGCAAGGAGGATTTCCATGCAATTCAAACACATTCCTATGGACGGCCCACAGAATTTCCGGGATCTGGGTGGTTTTCTCACGCAGGACGGCAAAGCAGTCGCATGGAATCGCCTGTTCCGTTCCGACAGCCTTTCCGCACTGTCTGAGAAGGATATTCTGACTTTCCGCAGACTGAATATCCGTACCATTGTCGATCTGCGCGGCAGATCGGAACAAAAAGCCATGCCGGACAAAGTGCCGGAAGGAATTGCCTATTATTCCTGCCCGATGATGCAGGAAGATATTTCCACGCCGGAAGATGCTGCCGGGCATTCCTTTGCACAAAGCCTGAAAATCGGCTATCTGGAAATGATCGAAAAAAGTCCGGCAAATGTCGGCGCTGCGGCAAAAGCTGTCATGGAAGGCCTGAATAATGGCGCTGTTGTCTTCCATTGCACCGCAGGAAAGGATCGCACCGGCGTATTGGCCGCGATCCTCCTGCTGCGGCTCGGTGTTCGCGAGGAGGATATTATCGCAGATTACCAGGTCAGCTACACGTATAATGCCAACGGCATCAACCGCATCGTGCAAAATATCCCGCAGTTGAAAGCATATCTGGAACAGGCCGGAGAAGATTCCGTCCTGCATTCCCATCCCAAAAACATCCAGGCTGTGTTCGGGCTGCTGAACACGGATACGGTCGGCGCATGGCTGGAACACGCCGGTGTCAGTGCCGGGCTGCAGCAGTCCTTCTGTGATCATATGCTGGAACCGGCAGAATAACGCCGATACGTTCTTTCTGCGTACCGGTTGCCCTGAATCAAAGCCCTGTTTCTCACGAAACAGGGCTTTTCTGTACCCGTTTTCTCCGCAACGGAGCTGTATTGACAAATCCACAGCGCGCAGGTTACAATAAATCAAACGATGCAAATCATCCGATTTATAACAGACGCAGAACCGGAAAGCCCGATAAAAATGGAAAACGGTTCTGCGTTTTTTCCGATATGCTCCGATCTGGACAAAGGAGGGAATGCCATGAAATTACTGCTGCATGCGCTGCTCAAATTTTCCGCTGGCCTGGTTCTGGTATGTCTGCTGTTGTTCCTGCCCGCGGGAACGCTGCATTATCCGGGTGCCTGGCTGTTTCTTGCCCTTTTGTTTCTTCCCATGCTGCTATTAGGGGCTGTCCTGCTCCTGAAAGCACCGAAGCTGCTCAAAAAGCGCCTGAACAGCAAGGAAACGGAATCCACACAAAAAGGCGTTATCGCAGCAAGCGGGCTGATTTTTCTCGCTGGCTTTGTCCTTGCCGGACTGGATTTCCGCTTCGGCTGGACAACCGTTCCGCAGTGGCTCGTTATCCCTGCATCGGTTCTGCTGCTTGCCTCCTATGGACTGTATGCGGAAGTCATGCGGGAAAACAGCTATCTTTCGCGGACCGTGGAGGTACAGGAAAACCAGACTGTCATTGACACCGGACTGTATGGCATTGTCCGCCATCCCATGTATCTCTCGACCATTGTGCTGTATCTGTCCATCCCGCTCGTACTTGGCTCCTGGATTTCATTCGCCGTATTTCTTCTGTATCCCGTGGTGATCGTATTCCGCATCCGCAATGAAGAACAGGTGCTGGAAGACGGCCTCGCGGGCTATTCGGAATACAAACAGCGCGTCAGATACCGCCTTCTTCCATTCATCTGGTAACAAAGGGCAGAAAACGTCGAGCGTTTTCTTTCCGGGCAGCGTATACTGAACCTGTCAGGAGGTGAAGAAATGACGGAACACGCACTGGCTGTGCAGCGCATGCAGGACTATATTGAAACACATCTGGAGGATACCGTCACCCTGTCCGATCTCGCACGGGTATCACTTTTCTCCCCGTGGTATTCCTACCGGCTGTTTCGGAGGTATACCGGTCTGACGCCCGCAGACTATCAGCGCCGTCTGCGGCTTTCCCGGTCAGCCATACAACTGAAACAGGGAGGCTGCCGTGTGATTGATGTGGCAAACGCGCTGGGCTTTGGCAGCGTGGACGGGTACCAGCGTGCATTTCTGCGGGAATTCGGCTGCAATCCCGGCGAATATGCCCGTACGAAGGTTCCGATCTCGCTCTTCATCCCCTACGGAGTCAAATTCAGAGAGCTCAGAAAGGAGACATTCGATATGAAAGACGTACAGAGTGTTTTCATCCAGCTGATTCACAGGCCTGAACGAAATGTGGTCCTCAAGCGCGGTGTGGCCGCAGAAGACTATTTCCCGTATTGTGAGGAAGTCGGCTGTGAGGTATGGGGACTGCTGGCCAGTATGGATTCTCTTTACGGAGAACCGGTCGGTCTGTGGCTGCCGGAACAATATCGGAAGCCCAATACTTCGACATATGTACAGGGTGTGGAAGTCCCGGTGGATTACGACGGTGTCATTCCCGAGGGATTCGACATGATCCGGCTTCCGGAGACAGAATATCTGATGTTTCAGGGAGAACCGTTCCAGGAGGAGGATTACTGCGAAGCAATCCGGATGGTACAGCACGCCATGGACCGGTATGATCCCGCAGTGATTCATCGGGTCTGGAAGGACACAGCTCCCCGCATCCAGCTGGAACCGCGCGGAGAACGCGGCTATATCGAGCTGCGCGCGGTAAAACCGAAATAATATTCTCCCTCGTCCGCACAGACAAAAACCGGTACTGCCAGGCAGTACCGGTTTTCCCATTTTATGAATCTTTTATTTTCCCGGACGCAGCAGCGGGATGAGAACGCCGCCAATGCCGTTGCCGATGATAATCACGGCAACACAGATCACCGTGCGCAGTGACCACGCCGAACCGGCAAAGAAATAAAACATATCCGCGATGGAATGCTCCATACCGGCCAGAATAAACACCGGCACACACAGGAATACACCGAGAATCTTTGTCAGCGGATCGGTAAACCGCCGATAGCCGTCAACCGCTATGTACATCAGGATGCCGCAGCCGATGCCGAGCACCAAAAGGCTGAGCAGGGAATCGCCCGTCTTGACAGCACACATCTCCGCCGCCTTTTCACACAGGGCGGTCTGCCGTGTCAGGTGCAGGCCGAGACCGATGACGCCGGTGCCGACCAGGTTGCCTGCAATCACAACCAGCAGACGACCGATATAATCCAGATTGCAGTTGTCCGGCAGATAGCCCACCATGCCGGTGTACAGCGCCATGCCGCGTGTCACGACCGCAAACAGGCCGACTGAGAATAAAACAGCGCCAACATATTTGTTGTCGCATCCCAGGAACACCACGCCGCCGATGGCGATGCAAATACCTGCCGAAACGGCGCGGCGAAACAAATCCAATAACTTTTCTGACTGCATATTTCTTTCCTTTCCAGTCTGTTTTTCCGGCCTTTTTTCAAAAAATGCGTGCGGAAACTCCCGCCAGCCGGATCGCATTATCCTCACCGATTGTACACCGCTGCCATGCCATTGTCAATCAAATCAGCC
>CALYTA010000088.1 GCA_945486175.1 uncultured Clostridia bacterium
GTTCCCTGCGCGCGCCGGTTTCACGGCGCGAGCCAGACCCGCAGAAGGAGCCGCTTGGATTGCACGAACCGGTTCCGTCTCTCCTCTGTGCGCGTCGGCACTACTTTTTCCGTTGTTTTTATGCGCAATTTCCGTTGTCCAGCACGAAATGCTATGATATACTAGTATTTACGATAAAACGGCGGGCATACCTGTCGCCGTGAACGCCTGCCGCAGAGCAGCTTCTCCTGCTGTGCGGCGCAAAAGGAGCAATCATGAAAGACCAATCTCTCATCCGCAATTTTTCGATTGTGGCGCACATCGACCACGGCAAATCCACACTGGCTGACCGCCTGCTGGAGCAATGCCATACCGTCACCCAGCGCGAAATGGAAAGCCAGCTGCTGGACAATATGGATCTGGAACGTGAGCGCGGCATTACGATCAAAGCCCGTGCCGTGCGCATGGACTATGAAGCGCAGGACGGGAAAACATATCAGATGAACCTGATCGACACGCCCGGCCATGTCGACTTCAATTATGAGGTATCGCGCTCACTCGCTGCATGTGAGGGCGCTGTGCTCGTCGTCGATGCCACACAGGGCATTGAGGCGCAGACACTTGCCAACACCTATCTCGCCATTGAGCACGGTCTGGAGGTCCTGCCGGTCATCAATAAAATTGACCTGCCTTCCGCCGATCCGGCGCGTGCCAAGCATGAAATCGAAGACATCATCGGCATTCCCGCAGAGGATGCGCCGGAGGTCTCCGCGAAAATGGGCATCAACATCGAAGAGGTGCTCGAACGCATTGTTACCGACATCCCCGCGCCGGACGGCGATCAGAATGCGCCGCTGCGCGCTCTGATCTTCGACAGCCAGTATGATGCATACCGCGGTGTCATCGTCTATGTCCGCGTCATGGAGGGCTGTATTAAGCCCGGCATGAAGGTTACCATGATGGCGACCGGTGCACAGTTCCAGGTGGTCGAAGCCGGTTATATGCGCCCGCTGTCACTGGAGCCGTCCGCGGACGGCCTGTGTGCCGGTGAAGTCGGCTATTTCACCGCTTCCATTAAAAATGTATCCGATACGCGCGTCGGTGATACCGTCACCGGTACGGAAAACCGTGCATCTGAGCCGCTGCCCGGCTACCGCAAGGTACAGCCGATGGTCTTTTCCGGTGTCTATCCGGCGGACAGCGCACGTTATCCCGACCTGCGCGATGCACTGGAAAAGCTCCAGCTGAATGATGCCTCGCTGACCTTTGAGCCGGAAAGCTCGATTGCACTCGGCTTTGGCTTCCGCTGCGGCTTCCTCGGTCTGCTGCATATGGAAATCATTCAGGAGCGCCTGGAACGCGAATATGACCTCGACCTCATCACCACCGCGCCCAGCGTTATCTACAAAATCAAGCGCACCGACGGCGAGGAGGAATATATCGACAATCCGCTCAATTATCCCGACCCGACCACGCTGGACTACGCCGAAGAGCCATATGTCAAGGCGAGCATCATGACGCCGAGCGAATATGTCGGCAACATCATGGACCTGTGTCAGGAGCGCCGCGGCATTTATAAGGATATGCAGTACATCGATACCGACCGTGTCGAGCTGCACTATGAGCTGCCGCTGGGCGAAATCATCTATGATTTCTTCGATGCGCTCAAATCGCGCACGCGCGGTTATGCCTCGCTCGATTACGAGCTGATCGGCTACCGCAAGTCCGATCTGGTCAAGCTGGATGTCCTGCTCAACGGCGACCCGGTCGATGCGCTGTCATTCATCGTGCATACGGAAAAGGCATATGGACGCGCGCGCAAAATCGTCGAAAAGCTGAAGGAAAACATCCCGCGCCAGCTGTTCGAGGTTCCGGTACAGGCTGCCATCGGCAACAAGATCATTGCGCGTGAGACCATCAAGGCAATGCGCAAGGATGTCCTTGCCAAGTGCTATGGCGGTGACATCACCCGAAAGAAAAAGCTGCTGGAAAAGCAGAAGGAAGGCAAAAAGCGCATGCGTGCGCTCGGTTCCGTCCAGGTGCCGCAGGAGGCCTTCATGGCAGTGCTCAAGCTGGATGAAGAATAATCTGGGTATCTATATCCATGTGCCGTTCTGCGCGGCAAAATGCGCCTACTGTGATTTCTATTCCGTCGCGGGACAGCCGCAGCACCGGGATGCCTATGTGCGCCGCCTGCTGGAGCAGCTCGTCCAGGCCGCGCCGGACTGCACCGGTTACACCATCGATACGATTTACTTCGGCGGCGGCACGCCCAGCCTGCTGGGCGGTGCGCGCATCGCGCGCACACTGGACGAGCTGCGGCGGCGGTATGCCATCGCGCCAGATGCGGAAATCACCGTGGAAGCCAATCCGGATTCCATGACGGATGAATTTCTGTCGGTTTCGCGCGAAGCAGGTGTGAACCGCCTGTCGATGGGCATTCAGTCCGCGCATGACAACGAGCTGCGCGCCCTCGGGCGCATTCACACATTTGCCCAGGCACAGGATGCCTTTTCACGCGCCCGGCGCGCGGGTTTTGCCAACCTCAGCGTCGATCTGATGTATGCCCTGCCGGGGCAGACCATTGCGCAATTGGAACAATCCATTGACGCGCTGCTCGCGCTGAAACCGGAGCACCTGTCGTGCTATGGCCTGACCGTCGAGCCGCACACACCGCTCGGCCGCCGCAATCCCGTCCTGCCGGATGAGGACACGCAGGCGGACATGTATCTGCTGCTGTGCGAAAAAATGGCACAGGCAGGCTTTGAACACTACGAAATTTCCAATTTTGCGCGCGGAAGGCGCTTCCGCAGCCGCCACAACAGCCGGTACTGGGCACAGTCGCCGTATCTCGGCTTTGGCCCCGGTGCACACGCCGATTTCGGCGGGCAGCGCATGGAATGGCCGCGTGACCTCGGCGCATGGCTGGCAGGCACCGCCCGCCCGGTCATCGAAGACGACCATATCGACCGCGCATTGGAATATATCATGCTCTCTCTCCGCACTTCGGACGGCTGGGATGCAGCATACTACCGCGCCGCATTCGGGCGCGATCCCACTCCCATTGAGCAGGCGCTTTCCGCCCTGCCATCCACCCATATCAGTCATACAGGAAGCTGCTGGCATCTCACTGACGCCGGATTCCTGATTTCCAACCCCATTATTCTCACCGCACTCGATGCGGCTGAAACGCACTAGGAGGAAACAAACATGCGTGCAATGTTAACTGTAGCAGGTAAGGACCGTACCGGCGTTATCGCCCGGATTTCCAACACCCTGAGCAATCATTCCGTCAACATCGTTGATGTCCGCCAGAACATCATGGGCGGCGACCTGTTCGCCATGATTATGCTCGTCGAGCTGGAAAACTGTGACATCAGCTTCCCGGCCCTGACTGCACAGCTGGAAGCAGACGGTGTCGAGCTGGGCATGAAGGTGCATCTGATGCATGAGGATATTTTCAACGCCATGCACCGCATCTGAGAGGAGTCCGCACTATGATTAACAGCTTTGACATCCTGGAAACCATCAAGATGATCGAGGATGAGCATCTGGATATCCGTACCATTACAATGGGTATCTCCCTGCTCGACTGCATCTCCGATGACATCAATGCGGTTTCCGACAAAATTTATGAGAAAATCACGCGCAAGGCGGAAAATCTGGTCAAGACCGGCGAACAGATTGAATCTGAACTCGGCATTCCGATCATCCACAAGCGCATTTCCGTCACCCCGATTTCCATGATCGGCGCGGCAACCGACGCAACCTCATATGTCCCGCTGGCACAGGCACTCAACCGCGCGGCGGAAACCTGTGGCGTCAACTTTGTCGGCGGCTTTTCCGCCCTCGTGCAGAAGGGCTTTGCCAAGGGCGATGAGATCCTGATCCGTTCCATTCCGGAAGCGCTGGCTACCACTGATCTGGTATGCTCCTCCGTCAATGTCGCATCCACCAAGGCGGGTATCAATCTGGACGCTGTCCGCATGATGGGTGAGGTCGTCCGCAAAACCGCAGAGCTGACTGCTGACCAGCAGTGCATCGGCGCAGGCAAGCTGGTTGTCTTCGCCAATGCCGTCGAGGACAATCCGTTCATGGCAGGTGCCTTCCACGGTGTCGGTGAAGCGGACTGTGTGCTGAATGTCGGCGTATCCGGCCCGGGCGTTGTCCATTCCGCCATCCGCCGTGCAGGCGACTGCTCCATCAATGAAGTCGCGGATATCATCAAGAAGACTGCATTCAAGATCACGCGTATGGGCCAGCTGGTCGGCGCAATCGCATCGGAGCGCCTCGGCGTGCCGTTTGGCATTGTCGACCTGTCGCTCGCACCGACCCCGGCTGTCGGCGACTCGGTCGCCCGCATTCTGGAGGAAGTCGGTCTGGAGTGCTGCGGCACACACGGCACAACGGCAATTCTCGCCATGCTGAACGACGCGGTCAAGAAGGGCGGCGTCATGGCATCCGCTTCGGTCGGCGGTCTGTCCGGCGCATTTATCCCGGTCTCGGAAGACGAGGGCATGATTCACGCCGTACAGGAAGGCGCGCTGCATCTGGACAAGCTGGAAGCAATGACTGCGGTCTGCTCCGTCGGTCTGGATATGATCGCCATTCCGGGCGACACGCCGGCAGAAACCATTGCCGCCATCATTGCGGATGAAGCTGCCATCGGTGTTGTCAACTGCAAGACCACCGCTGTCCGTGTCATCCCGGCCATCGGCCACAAGGTTGGCGATGAACTGGAATTCGGCGGCCTGCTGGGTTCTGCTCCGGTTATGGATGTGCATCCGTTCTCCTCTGCGAAATTCATCAACCGCGGCGGACGTATCCCCGCGCCGATGCATTCGCTCAAGAACTGACCGGTATGAAACAGGTCAAACGGCTCTGGCGGCGGTTCCGTGCATGGTATGCTGCCGGTATGTTCGGCATGACTGCCCTGCTCGGGCTGCTCGGACGAAAAAAGTAAACAAATACAGGCGCATGGCTGCGGAATACTCCGCCCGTGCGCCTGCTTGACAATTTGCCAGAAACATAGTATTCTGTAAATACAAAAACGAGGCACACCGACAGACGGCTAGCCCTCACTTACTAACAGATAAGTAATCCGCCTTGGGTGAGAAATAAGGCGGGTTACTTTTTTATTATCTGGATAACCAGACTGATTATGCCGATGAGTACCATCGTATACGCAAACAGCGCTTCGTATGTAACCATCAGGGCAGCCCTCCCCCGTTTTCAAAACTTCGGAGGGCAAAAGTAACTGCCCTCCGTCCGTATGTGGAAAGAGGGCCATCCGCCTGCCGTTGTGATATGCCTCGCAGTTTTTATCTTACCAGACGCGCTGAATACCGTCAAGAACAGCAAAGCCTGTACATTGCATATTGCAATATACAGGCTCTTTTTTTATTCAATT
>CALYTA010000089.1 GCA_945486175.1 uncultured Clostridia bacterium
CGCAAGCTCTGTGTTTGCCTTTGCTGTTGCAATGCCGTAGTTCTGGTAGGCAAATTTGTCCGGCAGGATGGTGGTTTTGTTGTCCACATAGCCGTACAGGATGCTGCGGTCAACGGAAAATACATCGATCGTACCGGCATCCAGTGCCTTTTTCAGGGCGTCATAGCTGCCGAATTCCATAAACTGCGGCGTGATATCGAGGCCGTTGCGGTCGAGATAGGCCAGCAGATCATCGCGCGTCGTGGTGTTGCGCGCAACGCCGATGATTTTGCCATCCAGCTTGCTGATGGATGTAATCGCCTTGGTGCCGAGGGAATTGGAATCGGTCACAGCTTTTTTCACCATCAGGCCGAGAGAGTCGGTATAGTATGGCGAGGTGAAATTCCACTGCTTTTGGCGCTCATTCGTGATGGAGAACGTCGCAATGGTGAAATCTGCCGTGCCGTCGTCGAGCACCGTGCCGCGCTCATCATACGTGATACCGATGAAGTTGACGAGGCCGTCTTCCTTTGCCTGTTCCGGCTCGACGCCAAACAGCGCCGCAGCCAGTTCATAGGCGATGTCAATTTCCAGACCGTCAAAGCTGCCGCCCTCATTCTGATAGCCGAAATTCGGGACGTCGGTTTTGACCGCAACGTTGATGCTGCCGCGTTCTTTGAGATCATCCAGCGTTGCCGTTGGCTCGGAGGACGGGGAAGCTGTACCGCTTCCGGTTTCCGGGGAAGAAGTGCCGCAGCCCGCCAGCATGGACACCGACAGAAGCAGCGCGCCCAGCAGGGCAAAATGTTTTTTCAAAAGGAACACCTCCTGAGGAGAGTGGGGATTATCCGAGGATGATTTTCACGAACAGAAGAACCAGAACGACGATAATAATCGGTTTCACAATCTTATTCCCGTTTTTCATGACCAGACCGGAGCCCATGTAATGTCCGACAAGGCAGAAGGCCGCACCTGCCAGACCGAGTGCAATATGGACCGCCCCGCTGAACAGGAAGGTTGCCAGCGCCGCAATGTTGGATGACAGGTTGATCAGCTTGACATTGCCGGAAGCTGTGCGCACATCCATGTGTGCGCATTTGGTCAGCGCGAGCAGCAGGAAGGTGCCGGTGCCCGGCCCGTAAAAGCCGTCGTACATGCCGATGACAAACGCGGCGATGCAGGCGATTGCCATGCGCCGGGAGGCCGGGAAAGCCGGATCCGCATTGCCATCGCCCTTGTCCAGAAAGACCAGGACAGCGACAACCGGCAGCACGGCAATCAGCAGCCAGCGCAGATAGATGTCCTCGACGAGCAGAACAAGCCGGGCGCCGATCGCAGAGCCTGTGAGCGCGAGAACGATGCTGGGCAGGGCAATTTTGCGGTCAAAAAAGCCATTTTTGCAGTAGCGTGCAGTGGAAACCGTCGTGCCGACCGAGGAAGACAGCTTGTTTGTCGCGATGGCTGTATGCATAGGCAGCCCGGCGAACAGAAATGCCGGGAGGGAAATCAGACCGCCCCCGCCGGCGATGGAATCAACCAGGCCGGCGAGGAAGGTCAGCGGACAGACGATGAGAAATGAAATGAGTGTCATAATAGTCCTTCGTATTCTAAGAATTTTTTGTTATGCCGCGTCGTCATCCGCCTGAATGGTGGAATAGAAACGCTCGCGGTCGACCAGGCCGCTCTGATGCGCGATGATGGTTGTGCAGACGGCGTCGCCCGTGATGTTGACAGCGGTGCGCGTCATGTCGAGGATGCGGTCGATGCCCATGATGAGGCCAATTGCTTCGACCGGCAGGCCGACGGAAGCGAATACCATGGACAGCGTGACAAGGCCGACGCCCGGAACGCCCGCGGTGCCGACAGAGGCGAGTGTTGCGGTGAGGATGACGGTCAGATAGTCCGCACCGGACAGGTCAATGCCGAACGCCTGTGCCGCAAAGACAACTGCGACACCCTGCATGATGGCGGTGCCGTCCATATTGATGGTTGCGCCGAGCGGAATGGTGAACGAGCTGATCTTGCGCGAAACACCCAGCTTGACATCCAGCGTTTCGGTGGACAGCGGAATGGTCGCATTGGAGGTCGCTGTCGAGAACGCGAACGCCATGACCGGGAAAAATTTCTTGAGGAAGACAATCGGATTGAGTCCGGTTGTGATTTTGAGCAGGCCCTGGTACACGACAAGGCACTGGATGGCCAGCGCGATCAGGACGCCGAGCATGTATTTGATCAGCGGGACAAATGCGCTGAAGCCGATGCCGGAGAAGGTCTTTGCAATCAGGCAGAAGACGCCGATCGGTGCGACATACATGACTGCGGAGGTCATCTCCATCATGATATCATTGCACTGCGAGACAAAATTGCTGACGAGGTTTGCGCGCTCTCCCAGCTTTGCCAGCAGGATACCGACAAACAGTGCAAAGAAGATGATCTGCAGCATCGTGCCGTTGGCAAGCGAAGCCACCGGATTTTCCGGAATGATGTTGAGCAGTGTGTCCGCGACGCTGGTGGACTCCGCAACGGTGGTCTCCTGCGCCTGAATGGACGAGGTATCCAGGCCGATGCCCGGATTGATAATATTTGCGACGCCGAGTGCGACGGAAATTGCCAGTGCGGTGGTCAGCAGGTAGAACAGCAGTGTTTTGATGCCGACCTTGCCGAGGCTCTTTGTGTCGCCCATTGCCATACTGCCGCAGATCAGCGAACAGAAGACCAACGGAACAACAAGCATCTTCATCAGGCGGAGGAAACCGTTGCCCACGACATAAAACACGCCGTTTACAATGATGGTGTCACGCACGTAACCCTCCGGTACAAAATAGTGCATGATGATGCCGCATATACAGCCGAGAATCAGCGCGATGAAGATTTTGGTCGTCAGACCGAGCTTTTTCTTTTCTTTTTTCATCATAACCTCCTAACTTACAGGGTGGGATGGAAACCGCATTCCGTCAGGAATTCCGAGAGGGCATCCTTCCAGTCCTTCGGCTCTTCCATGCCGCTGATGCGCAGCATCATGTTGTCGAGGACGGAATACGCCGGGCGTTCGGAGCCGTCGCCGAGAACCGGAACCAGATGGATGTCCTTTCCGGTCAGCTTTTTGAGCATTTCCGCGTATTCAAAGCGGGTAACCGGGCCGCCGGTGCAGACCGCGTGATATGTACCGTAATAGGACGAGCCGAGCAGCGAGAGAATGACCTTTGCCAGCTCCTTTGCACTGGTCGGTACGGCAATTTCATTGTTGGCGACTTCCAGTTCGTCACCTGCGCGCAGGAAGGTGTCCACAAAGTCGGAACCGGTGCCATATACCCATGAAGAGCGGATGATGATATGGCGCGCGCACAGGGAGCTGACATACCGCTCACCGGCGAGCTTGGATTTGCCGTAGATGGAATTTGGCACAGGCATCGGATCAAATTCATTGTACGGCGTGGTACCCTGGTTGCCGAAGACATCGTCGGTGGACATCTGAATGAGGCAGGCACCGATGCGGGTCGCCGCAACGGCGAGATTGCGCGCACCGAGCGCATTGACATTGTATGCCTGCTCAGGGTTTTGCTCACACAGCGCCGGGTTGGACAGTGCGGCACAGTTGATGATCGCCGTCGGACGGTTCATGTCGGCATACAGCTGTACATCTGCTGCACGCGTCACATCGACGTCGGTCTGGTTGGTGCACAGCAGGTGATAACCGTTGCCGGGCAGCAGCTTCTTGAGCGCAGAGCCGACGTGTCCGTCTGCACCTGTGATCCAAATCCAGTTTTTTGACATGAGGGTTGCTCCTTTCTCTGAGGAAAATTTCTCCCAAATTGACTGCAAAAAGACGCCCGGCTTCCGTCAATCGACGTGCATGGAACCAAGGCGCCTTGCTTTTCTGTATTTTAGTATAAGTGGAAACGACAGTAACCTACAGGAAACGACGATAAAAATACAATTGGTAACATGCGCCTCCACAGGAAAAGCGCGCGTGCCGGAGAAATTTACAGGGCGTATACGGTGCAGTTTTGCTCCATATACGCCCGAATCAGAAAAATTGTAAATACAGTCAGATCTTTGCCGGACAGCTGATGATGCACGGATGGCCGGCACGCAGTGCGCGCTGGAGCAGGGGGATCAGCTGAATCGCACTGGAAACGGTGAGGACCGGGACACCGAAGCCGCTCAGATCAGGGGCCTGTCCGGGGCGGTGGAGAACCAGCACGGCAGCCGGTGCGTGCAGCTGCTGCATGGCATCGAAATCGCTGCGTTTCAGGCCATCGGGATCGGTGATGGCGAGCACATGTTTGTCCGGCTTTGCCAGTTTTGCGGCAGCGGCGCCGATGACAGCGGTACCATGCGAACGGGTGAACAGGCAGGTATCCGGCTGATAGCAGTCATAATATCCCATGACCCAGTTTTCTGCCGCGCCTGCATCGGTAATCAGGATATCGTCGAGTGCAAGGCAGTAGCGCACATCAAACAGCACCTTTTCCGGGCACATCGGGAACGAAAGGTTGCGGCCGAACGCCATGTCGCGCTGGAATAATTCCTTGCCGGTGCGCACGGCTGTGTTCCGCATGGATTTCTGGTGGCACAGGCTGCGGATGCGGTTGAGCGCTTCCGCCAGCGTGCAGGCAGTGCCTTCCCGTGCGTTTTCCAGATACATGACCGGGCAGGACGCATGCAGCTCCCACAGCTCTGCGGCGGTGTCCAGCGCAAGGATGAAGTCCGCGCTGTCGATCAGCTTCTGGCATTCCTCGGAGGCGCCGAGCGTGCAGACGGCATACCGGCGGTCACATGGAATGATTCCCTTTGCTTTATCCGTGTAGATGACAGGAATGTGCATATCCTCCGCCAGACGGGACAGCGCGTCGCCGGCCTGTGCACGGACAGACGAATAGCCCGCGACGATAACCGGGCGGTGTGCGGCATTGATATGTGCAGCGGCGTCCGCAGCGAACTGTACAGAGAGGGAAAACAGATTTTTATCATAGCTGGCACCGGTCAGGCGGGAGGCCAGCTGCTCCATGACAGCAGTCTGTTCCGCAGACAGTGCAGGCAGGGTCTGATTGCTTTTATTCATCCATAAATCCATGATACTCATCTCTCTCATCCTCTTTCTCTAACGCACCTCATTACTTTCTGTTATCAGTATAGAACCGCCCTACAGAAAACGACACCAACCTATGCGGAAAAACAGTGGGAAAGTTGCACAAAAATCGCATTCTGAAATTTGCATTATGAGGGAAATATGTCAGTTATGAAACCAAAGAAGCAGATACGCCTTACACTGTGATGCGGGAGAGAATGCCCTCCATGAATTTTTTGGTGTTGATTTTGCCCTGTTCCTCGCGCGGATTGCGGATGTGCTTCATTTCCTGCTGTACTTGGCGGAAATCGAACAGCAGCGCGGCATATT
>CALYTA010000090.1 GCA_945486175.1 uncultured Clostridia bacterium
GCACACCTGACTTTCATTTTCTTGCTGCATCCTGACCTACACCTCTATCGCAGAGGAAATGAAGGATCCGGAGTTGAGCGCATTTATCGACAAGATGAGCCATGTCGAAGGCATGCCGTTTGTCGTTGATCCGGGCGTTATCGACCCGAAGAAGTTCCTCGACGAGGTTCTGACCGCACGCTTCCCGAATCCGTTCATGCCGGACACGCCGCAGCGCATCGCGACCGACACGTCGCAGAAGCTGTCCATCCGATTCGGCGAGACAATCAAGGCGTATATCGCATCGCCTGACCGCGAGGCTTCCGAGCTGAACCTCATTCCGCTGGTACTGGCAGGCTGGCTGCGCTACCTCATCGGCGTAGATGATGAGGGCAAGCCGTTTGACATCAGCCCCGATCCGCTGCTGCCTGCAATGCAGGAGAAGCTCGCCGGCATCACGCTGGGCGGTGAAATCGACGCGGAGCAGCTGCGCCCGATTCTGTCCGATGCATCCATTTTTGCAGTTGATCTGTATGAATGCGGTCTGGCAGAGAAGGTAATCGGCTACTTCAAGGAACTGACGGCAGGGCCGGGCGCAGTCCGTGCAACGCTGAAGAAGTATGTCCACTGACGGCAGGAGGATGCAACGATGAATGCACTGAATCAGGCAATTTCCGATATTGGCGTAGTCCCGGTTATCAAGTTAAACAACCCGGAGCGCGACGCTGCTCCGCTGGCAAAGGCACTGTGCGAAGGCGGCGTGCCGGTAGCTGAGGTCACCTTCCGCGCGGCAGGCGCACCGCTCGCCATCAAAGCGATGAAGGAAACCTGCCCGGACATGATCGTCGGCGCAGGCACTGTCACCACCACTGCACAGATCGATGAAGCGATTGCAGCCGGTGCACAGTTCATCGTAACCCCGGGCTTTGATCCGGAACTGGTTGCGTATGCGCAGAGCAAGGATATCGCCATTTATCCGGGCTGCACTACCCCGACGGATTACCATGCGGCACTCAAGTTTGGCCTGGAAGTCCTCAAGTTCTTCCCGGCAGAGCAGTCTGGTGGTCTCGCCAAGATCAAGGCGATGAGCGCACCGTTCCCGCAGTTCAAGGTTATGCCGACCGGCGGCGTATCCCTCAAGAACCTGAAGGATTACCTGTCCAGCCCGGTTATCGCGGCTTGCGGCGGCTCCTATATGGTAACTGCTGATCTGATTGACAACCAGAAATGGGATGAGATCATCGATCTCTGCAAGAAGTCCCGTGAAATCGTAAAGGAGGCGCGCAATGGCTAAAGTGATTACCTTCGGCGAAATTATGCTTCGCCTTGCACCGAATGGATATTATCGTTTTTTCCAGAATGACCAGATGCAGGCAACGTTTGGCGGCGGCGAAGCCAATGTAGCGGTTTCGCTGGCAAACTACGGCATTGACACCGCGTTTGTCACCAAGCTGCCGGAGCATGCAATCGGCCAGGCGGCTGTCAACAGCCTGCGCCACTATGGTGTAGATACCTCCATGATCGTCCGCGGCGGCGACCGTGTCGGCATCTACTATCTTGAAAAGGGTGCATCCCAGCGCGGCTCGGTATGCATCTATGATCGTGCCCACTCTTCTATTCAGGAATCCTCTGCGTCCGAGTATGACTGGAACGCAATTTTCGCGGACGCAGAGTGGTTCCACTTTACCGGAATCACCCCGGCACTTGGTCCGAATGTCGTTGAAATCTGCCGTGAGGCATGCAAGGCAGCAAAGGCACATGGCGTAAAGATTTCCTGTGACCTGAACTACCGCGGCAAGCTGTGGACGCGCGAAGAAGCACGCGCAGCGATGACCGATTTGTGCCAGTATGTCGATGTCTGCATCTCCAACGAGGAGGATGCAAAGGACGTATTCGGCATCGAAGCGGAGAACACCGACATCTACGGCGGCAAGCTGAACAAGGAAGGCTACAAGTCGGTAGCCAAGCAGCTGGCTGACAAGTTCGGCTTTGAGAAGGTTGCCATCACCCTGCGCACCTCGATTTCTGCGAGTGACAACGACTGGGCAGCAATGCTGTACGACGGTGAAAACTACTGCTTCTCCAAGGAGTACCACCTGCACATCACCGACCGTGTCGGCGGTGGCGACAGCTTCGGCGGCGGCCTGATTTACTCCCTGCTGACCGGCAAGTCCACGCAGGATGCAGTTGAGTTTGCAGTTGCTGCATCCGCTCTCAAGCACTCCATTGAAGGCGACTACAACCTCGTCACGGTTTCTGAGGTTGAAAAGCTCGCTGGCGGCGACGGTTCCGGCCGCGTTCAGAGATAACCCACTAATCCCCTTACTTTCCCTATGCAATGCAGGACAGCAATTCCTGTGAGGGAGAGCTGTCCTGCATATATTCTTTCCTGATTTTGATATCCACTTTCTCATTTGATAGCATCCAGTAATACACCTTTCCTTCTAGAGCCCGTCCGCCGTTTGGCGGACGGGCTCGAACTATTCATAGGGGATATTCACAGAACCGGATACATAAAGAGCGTTTCGGTATTGTCTTCATCATATTCAATTTCTTCGGAATAGCGCCTGCACAGATCAATTTGCCGGGTATGCGGCAGACAGCCGTCTGCCAGCCACGACTGGATATCCAGCAATTGAATCATGCAGGTGCTGATGAGCGCAAAATTGACACGCCCGCACAGTGCGCCGTCCCAGCGCGCGCCCATAAAATGTCGATAGAGGAAATAGATAAGAAGTTGTTCATATTCATAAAGATATTTCTGATAAAAGGAAAGAAATGCCTGCCTGTGGCGCAGGAGCTCCGGCAGTTGTGCCTTTGTGCGGCAGAGCAGGTCGCGCCAGGTGCTGTCATTGATCTCCAGTGCGAGAAAACAATCGAGCAGGCGATTCAGCTGTTCCGGCTGCCAGAACGCATCCGTCCAGCCGCGCACCGGTGCGGCTTGGGTGGTGTCGGGGAACATCCATGCGTCACATGCTGCCTGCATGCGCGCAGCGGCACAGTACAGGCGGTTCATGCGTTCATCCGGAGACAGGTGTAGTTCCGTTTTGATGATATGAAACAGCTCGTCCCGCATGCGGAACAACGCATATTCTGCGTCACGCTCTTCTTCGGAGATTTCCTCCGGTTCAAAGCCATCATCCGGGACGCTTTCGAGCGTCGGAATACCGGTTTTTTGCAGGATCAGCTCGGCAGCAGCTTCACAACACAGGCCGACTCCGGCTTCTGTTCCGCCGGAAAACCAGTCATAATACCGCGGATGCTCTGTGCAAATCTGGCAGAGGTGCTCTGCTCCCAGCTCCGTATAAATATCGCACAGATTGTGCCTGCCCAGAAACGGACAGCGCCCCTGCTCATCCAGAATGATATGCGCTGCCTGCTCCTCTGAGGGCAGTGCGATATGTGTCCGCAGACGGTCGCCGCATGCACCGCTGACCTGCTGATAATAGGCAAGTGTTTCGTCATCGATATCGATTTCCCAGCCCGCAAGACAGCAGTTGTGGGTGCATGCAGACGCAGTGCACCGGAACTGTGGATAATAAGACGGGTATCGCAGATAACCCATGTAGCATTCCTCCCTGAATGGAAAAGATCGTGTCCATTATAGCAAATGGAGTGCGGAAAGTATACACCGGCGATTCCAATCCATTGGTTCCTGGAAAACAAAAAAGAAGAGGCTTCTGATCTGTTTGACCGGAAGCCTCTCCCTTTTTAGGAAAGCAAAATTTTAGGAAATAATCAGTTGTTGATGAGCTTGTCGCTCTCGTTGTTCCAGCTGTACAGCTTGCGGATCTCCTCGCCGACCTTCTCGGACGGATGCTCAGCATGCAGCTTTCTCATCGCCTTGAAGTGAACCTGCTTGCCAGCGTCAGCCATGTCGAGCAGGAAGTCCTTTGCAAAGGTGCCGTCCTGAATGTCAGCCAGAACCTTCTTCATAGCCTTCTTGGTGTCCTCAGTGATGATCTTCGGACCGGTGATGTAGTCGCCGTACTCAGCGGTGTTGGAGATGGAGTATCTCATGCCTGCGAAACCGCTCTGGTAAATCAGGTCAACGATCAGCTTCATCTCATGGATGCACTCGAAGTAAGCATTTCTCGGATCGTAGCCAGCCTCGCACAGGGTCTCGAAGCCTGCCTGCATCAGAGCGCAGACACCGCCGCACAGGACAGCCTGCTCACCGAACAGGTCGGTCTCGGTCTCAACGCGGAAGGTAGTCTCCAGAACGCCAGCGCGTGCGCCGCCGATAGCGGAAGCATAAGCCAGAGCCAGATCCAGAGCCTTGCCGGTAGCATCCTGCTCAACAGCAACCAGGCACGGGGTGCCCTTGCCAGCGAGGTATTCGCTTCTTACAGTGTGGCCCGGAGCCTTCGGCGCGATCATGGTAACGTCGACATTCTTCGGCGGAACGATGCAGCCGAAATGGATGTTGAAGCCATGTGCGAACATCAGCATGTTGCCCTCTTCCAGGTTCGGGCGGATGCTTTCTTCGTACAGCTGAGCCTGCTTCTCATCGTTGATGAGGATCATGATGATGTCAGCCTTCTTGGCAGCTTCAGCAGCAGTGTAAACCTCGAAGCCAGCCTTTTCAGCCTTAGCCCAGGAACGGGAGCCTTCGTAAAGGCCGATGATGACATTGCAGCCGGATTCCTTCAGGTTCAGTGCATGTGCATGACCCTGGGAGCCGTAGCCGATGATGGCAATGGTCTTGCCGTCCAGCAGTGCAATATTACAATCTTCCTGATAGTAAATTCTTGCGTTTTCCATGGGTAATTACTCCTTTTCGCATCTATAGAATTGAAATCGAAAACAAAAAAAGGTGCGGTCTATCGCCCGCTGTCTTCCATGTTTTTCTGAATCCAGTCGGTCGTGAATGTCCAGAACCGCTTTTCTGCCGCCGACATCTCCTGATTTTTGCGCCGCACGAGAAATATATTCCGTGTGAAGCTGTCGTCACAGAACGGGATGACGGCAACACGGTCATCTGCATATTGCTCCGCAAAGAAATCCGCCGTGATACCGGCACACCAGTTTTGCTTGGCAGCTTCTACAATCAGCGAATCGTCGCTGATTTCCAGCAGAATCTGCGGAGTCAGTCCGCCGCGCGAAAACCTCGTCATGTTGACCGGATAGAAGGAATAATCCCGCCCCTTGATGGCGAGGGGGATACCATTCAGATCACGGTATTCGACACTGTCTCTCTCTGCCAGCGGATGTGCCTTGTTGACAACCAGACAATATCGGTGAGAAAAACAGTATTCGATCTCATACTTGACAATGTCGATCGGTTCGGG
>CALYTA010000091.1 GCA_945486175.1 uncultured Clostridia bacterium
GTCTTTTTGTCCAAAAACGCTTGAAAAAAGGAGGGGAATGATGGTATGATTGATGCATAAATTTCAAGGGCAGATGAGAGACGGAAATTGAAACGTTTCCAAAAACGTTGAAAGTTCTGCCGATTCTGTTAAGGAGGAGAGACATATGAAACTGAAGAGATTATTGGCAATGGCTCTGTCCGGCGTAATGGCAGTTTCTGTTCTGGCAGGCTGCGGAGGAGGCAGCGGAGAAGGTTCGGGTGCCTCTGGAGGACAGCAGTCGACAGGCGATGCTTCCAAGGGTTCGGTATATTACCTGAACTTTAAACCGGAGCAGGATCAGGCATGGCAGGATCTCGCCAAGGCGTACACAGAGGAAACCGGCATTGAGGCCACCGTTGTTACAGCGGCTTCCGGCAACTATGAGACCACGTTGATGAGTGAGATGGGCAAGAGCGGTGCACCGACCCTGTTCCAGGTCAATGGCCCGGTTGGCCTGGCAAACTGGAAGGACTATTGCTATGATCTGTCAGGTACAGAGGTTTACAGCCAGTTGACCAGCGACAGCTATGCGCTGAAGGATGGCGACGCTGTTGCGGGTATCGCGTATGTCATTGAGTCATACGGCATTATTGTGAATAAGAATCTTCTGGAAAAAGCAGGTTATTCTATCGACGACATCCAGTCTTTCGACGATCTGAAGAAGGTTTCGGAGGACATCACCGCCCGCTCGGCTGAGCTTGGCTTTGCGGCATTCACATCTGCCGGCATGGACGGCTCGTCCGACTGGCGCTTCAAGACCCATCTGGCCAACCTTCCGATTTACTTTGAGTATCAGGACGAGGGAATTGGCTCCACGGATGCAATCAAAGGCACATATCTCGACAATTACCGCAATATCTGGGATCTGTACATCAACAACAGCACCTGCGAACCGAAGGACCTCGCAGCGAAGACCGGTGACGACTCGCGCAATGAGTTCCTCGCACAGAAGGCTGTTTTCTTCCAGAACGGTTCCTGGGAATATGCGAATCTGACCGGCGAAGGCCAGTTCACCGATGACGATCTCGCTATGATTCCGATCTATATCGGCGCGGGCGACGAGGCATCCCAGGGACTGTGCACCGGCACGGAGAATTACTGGTGTGTAAACAGCCAGGCAGATGAAGATGATATCGCAGCTACGCTCGATTTCATCAACTGGTGCGTAACCTCTGAAACCGGCACCAAGGCGATGAGTGAGGACATGGGCTTTGTCATCCCGTTCAAGGAGGCACAGGAATCCCCGAACCTGTTTGTAAAGCAGGATGCTGAAATGACAGAAGAAGGCAAAATCCCGGTATCCTGGAACTTTACCACGATGCCTTCCGAGGAGTGGAAGAACGGCGTCGGTTCCGCGCTGACCGCATATGCAGCAGATCAGAGCGACGCAAACTGGGATGCCGTTGTATCCGCATTTGTAGACGGCTGGGCAAGTGAGTACAAACTCGCAAACGGCTGATGCACGCATAATCTGAATTGCCAATATGCCTGAAAGGGGGCAGGCGGGAAACTGCCTGTTCCCTCTTTTTGACCAAATTTAGGGGGTTATAGAATGGAAAAAGCATTGAAACGATATTCCCCGTTTTTTGTCCTGCCGACATTTCTGGCATTTTTGATTGGATTTGTCATTCCGTTTGCGGAAGGGCTTTACCTTTCGTTCTGCCAGTTTACCACAGTTGGCAACGCCAAATGGGTGGGACTTTCCAACTACAAGAGCATTTTCTCTGATGCTTCGTTTATCCATTCCTTCAAGTTCACCGTGGCGTTCGCAGTGGTATCGATTATACTGATTAACGTCATTGCGTTTGGCCTGGCTCTGCTGCTGACCAGGAACCTGAAGGGAACCAACATTTTCCGCACCGTATTTTTCATGCCGAACCTGATTGGCGGCATTGTTCTCGGATATATCTGGCAGATTTTAATCAATTGCGTGCTGTCCAAGGCGGCGCAGCCATTGCTTGCGCTCAACTCGACCGCCGGATACTGGGGACTGATTATCCTGATGTGCTGGCAGCAAATCGGCTATATGATGATTATCTATATCGCCGGACTGCAAAACATTCCGGATGACCTGATTGAGGCCGCGTCCATTGACGGAGCTTCCGCCTGGACAACGCTGTGGAGAGTCAAACTGCCGATGGTTATGCCATCGATTACCATCTGTGTTTTCCTGACACTTACCAACTCGTTCAAACTGTTCGATCAGAACCTTGCGCTTACGGGCGGTGATCCGAATCACTTTACAGAGATGCTGGCGCTGAATATTTACCAGACATTCTATGCACGCGCAGGCATGCAGTGGAAAGGCCTCGGCCAGGCAAAGGCTGTCCTGTTCTGTCTGTTGGTTATCGTGATCTCTGTTCTCCAGCTGCGCGCAACGCGTTCCAAGGAGGTGCAGCAATAATGAAAAAGCAGAATTCCATTACCAACAAAATCTGGATTGTCATTCTGTCGATTGCATCGCTGCTGTATGTCTACCCGATTGTCATGATCCTGCTGAACTCTCTGAAAAAAGAGACCGCAATCAGCACATCCAGCGCGTTTGAACTGCCTGCGGCGGAATCGTTTAACGGCCTGCAAAACTATGTCGATGCGATTGCATCCAAGGGATTTTTGCGGAGCCTGGGCTACAGCCTGTTTATTACGTTGACATCGGTCATCGCGATTTTGATCTGCTGTTCGATGTGTGCGTGGTTTATCACGCGCGTAGCCGGAAAGCTGTCCAAGGCACTGTATTACCTGTTTGTATTTTCCATGGTTGTGCCGTTCCAGATGGTTATGTTCACACTGTCGCAGACGGCGGATTCACTCAAGCTGAATACACCGTGGAATATCTGGGTGATTTATCTGGGATTTGGCGCCGGGCTTGCCGTTTTCATGTTCGCCGGATTTATGAAATCCATTCCTCTGGAAGTGGAAGAGGCATCCATGATTGACGGCTGCAATCCCCTCCAGACGTTTTTCCTGATCGTGCTCCCGATGCTCAAGCCAACGATGGTTTCGGTTGGCATTCTCGAAGCGATGTGGGTGTGGAACGATTATCTGCTTCCGACGCTGGTTCTGGATATCAAAAAGTACAAGACCATTCCTATGCTCATCCAGTATTTCCGCGGAAGCTATGGCAAGGTAGAGATGGGGCCGATGATGGCATGTATCATGCTTACCGTCATTCCGATTGTCATTGTCTATCTGGTCGGACAGAAGCATATCATCAAGGGAGTTGCTGCCGGTGCCGTAAAGGGGTAAAATAACAGCAAAAACTTCGGAAGGTGAACTATGACGATCAAGGATATTGCACAGGAGTCGGGCTACTCTGTCGGAACGGTTTCCCGCGTTCTGAATCATGCCCCCGGCGTCTCAGATGCCGCACGCATAAAAATTATGGCTGTTGTTGACAAATACCATTTCCGGTTGAACAGCAATGCAAAGCAGCTGAAACAGCAGTGCAGCAACGGCATTGCCATCATCGTAAAGGGTACACAGAATATGTTGTTTGCCGATCTTGTTGAACAGATGCAACGGCTGATTGAGTTGAAGGGCTATGCCTGTATGCTGTTTTATATCAACGAGGATGACAACGAAGTGGAACATGCGGTTCAGATCTACCGCGAGAGACATCCGGAGGGAATCCTGTTCCTGGGCAGCAATCAGCAATATTATGATGAGCAGTTCGGTGCAATTCAAATACCGTGCGTTCTGGTCACGAATTCCGCAGCTTCACTGGAACTGCCCAATCTGTCGAGTGTCAGCACGGATGATGAAACTGCGGCGAAGTTTGCCGTGGAGCAGCTGATCTCACTGGGGCACAGAAAAATCGGCGTTTTGGGCGGAAAGACAGCAATTTCGTTTGCAGCATTTTCCCGATATCGGGGATGCGAAAAGGCGTTTGAGCAGCATCACATGCCGTTTGTGCCGCAAAAACAATATGAAGAAGCGTCATTTTCCATGTCGGAGGGATACCGTGCAATGGAACGGCTGCTGCAGAAGATGCCGGATCTGACCTGCGTATTTGCCATGTCTGATGTCATGGCGGTAGGTGCAATCCGCGCAATCTGTGACAAAGGGCTGCGCGTGCCGGAGGACATTTCCGTCATCGGCTTTGACGGCCTCGATCTGAGCATGTACATGGTGCCCCGTCTGACAACCATTCGCCAATATAAGGAGAGCATCGTTCAGCGAAGTATTGAAATCCTGCTCAGCTGTATTGAAGACAAGACCTCTGCTGTTCACGAGGTAGTACCGTTTCAGTTTGTACCCGGTGAAAGCGTTCAGAAATATAGCGGCGGTTCAAACAGTTGAACGTCTGGGACTTGAAAAGGAGGAAATCCATATGGCGAACATTACGTTCAAAAATGTGGTCAAAACGTATGATAACGGAGTAACAGTTATTCCGGATTTGAATCTGGAAATTCGTGATAAAGAATTTGTCGTACTGGTTGGACCGTCTGGCTGTGGCAAGTCCACCACGCTGCGTATGATTGCGGGGTTGGAGGATGTCTCCCAGGGTGAACTGTACATTGGCGATAAAGTGGTAAACAATGTTCCGCCAAAATCGCGCGACATTGCGATGGTGTTCCAGAGCTATGCATTGTATCCACATATGACCGTGTACAAAAATATGGCATTTGCGTTGGAGCTGCGCAAGGAACCTAAGGATGAAATTGACAGGAAGGTGCGCGAAGCTGCGCGAATCCTGGAACTGGAGCCCTATCTCAATCGTAAGCCGAAGGCGCTGTCCGGCGGCCAGCGGCAGCGTGTCGCACTGGGGCGTGCAATGGTTCGAAATCCGGCGGTATTTCTGCTCGATGAGCCGCTGTCCAATCTGGATGCCAAACTGAGAACCGAAATGCGCAGCCAGATCGCTGCACTGCATAAGCGGCTTCAGACGACATTTGTTTATGTCACGCACGATCAGACTGAGGCCATGACAATGGGCGATCGTATTTGTGTTATGAAGGATGGCATTGTACAGCAGTTTGATACCCCGCAGAATCTGTACAATTATCCGTGCAATGTGTTTGTTGCAGGCTTTATTGGCTCCCCGCAGATGAATTTTCTCACTGTCGAGGTCGAAAAATCCGGCAGTGGATGTGTGCTTGTGTTTGGAGATACGCGCATGCCGGTTTCCCAGCCGGAGCTGCAGGGCTATTTCGGA
>CALYTA010000092.1 GCA_945486175.1 uncultured Clostridia bacterium
CGATTATACTGGCGTCACAGTCGCCCCGCAGGCGCGAGCTGCTGGCGCGCATCACGCCGGAGTTTAAAATCTGTCCGGCAGATGTGGACGAAAGCCTGTCGCCGGACTGTACGCCGGAAGAGAATGTGCGCCAGCTGGCACAGCGCAAGGCGCGTGCCGTGTTCGCACAGGCGGAGCCCGGCGCACTGGTCATCGCGGCGGATACCATTGTCGTGTGTGACGGCATCATATTGGGCAAGCCGGAGGACGAGGCGGACGCGGTGCGCATGCTGCGGATGCTGTCCGGGCGGACGCATCAGGTCATGACGGCAGTCTGTGTCAAAACCGCAGATGCCGAGTGCGCAGAGGTATCCATCACCGATGTCACCTTCCGCGCGCTGCATGACGGCGAGGCGGAGACCTATGCCGCATCGGGCGAACCGCTGGACAAGGCGGGCGCCTATGGCATCCAGGGCGCGGGCGGCCTGTTTATTTCCGGCATCCGGGGGGACTATTACGGCGTAATGGGGCTTCCTATCTGCCTGCTGGGTGAAATGCTGCGGCAGGTGTGCGGCGGTACAAACGTAGAAACGCAGAAAGGTTGAGTGGACTTGCGAAAAATCTGGAATAAAATCGTCCATGCCAGATGGTTTCCCGCGGCAGTGGTTGCGGCGGTCGTCTGTGTGATGCTGTCGGTCTATACCGGCGTGTCCGGAGAGGGCAGCATCGTGACACGCGCGGTCAGCACGGCACTGATGCCGGCACAGCGCGCGATTACGCACGCCGCCGTGTATGTGGCGGATACATACAATAAATATTTTAAATATGACGAGCTGGTGGCGGAAAATGAATCGCTCAAGCAGCAGGTCACGGAGCTGACCGGCCAGCTGGAGGACGCACAGGCAGCGGTCAATGAGAACAAAGACCTGCGCGAGATGCTGGGCGTCGCAGAGCGCAACACCGAGTTCACCTATGCCGCGGCAGAGGTCATCGGGCGCACGCTGGATGAATGGTCGAGCGTGCTGACCATTGATGCGGGCAGCGCGGACGGGCTGGAGAAGAACGACAGCGTCGTGACCGCACAGGGCATGGTCGGCTATATCAGCAGCCTGACCGAGCATTCCGCACAGGTCACAACCATCCTCGACAGCAATATGTCTGCGGGCGCGCGCCTTGTGCGCACCGGTGAAATTGCGGTTGCACAGGGTGATTACCAATTGATGACTGAGGGCAAGCTCAAGGTCAGCTATCTCAGCCGCGATGCGGATGTCGTCGTCGGCGATACGGTACAGTCCTCCGGCTCGGGCGGCATATTCCCGAAGGGGCTGGGCATCGGCACGGTCGAAAGCATCCAGACCGAGAGCGACGGCATGTCCAACTATGCGATTATCCAGCCGCTGGTTGATATTTCCTCGCTCACGCGCGTGTATATCATCACCGAGACAGCCGTCACCGGTGGATAAGGAGGGCGCGGCATGAATCAGAAACTGTCTGCCGGCCTGCGCACTGCACTGTGTATCCTGCTGCTCGCGCTGGCGTATGTATTGCAGACCAGCCTTGGGCTGCGCATTTCACTTTTCGGCATGCATATCGATCTGCTGCCGCTGGTTGTCGCGGCGGCCGGCATTGTGATGGGCCCGGGCGCGGGACTGGCGTGCGGGCTTGCCGCCGGCGTGCTCTATGACGTTTCCGGCGCGGGTATCGAGGGCATGTACCCATTTTATTATATGATCTGCGGCATTGTCTGCGGCCTTTTCCGCGGGCGTTTCAACGGGCGCGAGATACGCGGCACCATGCTGTGTTCGGTGTGCATCATCACCGTGCTCGCCGTGCTGCGGTATCTGTTCTATTTTCAGTTCGGCAGCACCGGTATTTTGCCCTTTGTGCGCGATATGGTGCTGCAGGCACTGCTTGCGGTGGTATTCAGCCCGCTCGTGCTGGTCATCGTGCGCAGGATCAGCGGCAGAAAAAAGCCGAAGGCGGCTGTACTGCCGCCGGATGCCTGACGGAAGGAGAGAGCAATGGATCTTCACAAAAAACAGCAGATGCATCGGCTGGCCGTGCTGGCAGGCGGTGGAGTAATCTGCGGGCTGATCGTTGTGGCGAACCTGTTTTCCCTCCAGATCATCCACGGCGACGAATACGCGGACCAGGCGAACCATTTGTTTACCTATACCAGTACCTCAGCCGCCTCCCGCGGCGACATTCTCGACCGCAACGGACAGACGCTGGTCACAAACACCACAGTATATGGCCTGCGCATCACGTATGCATTCTGGGAAAAGGACGGGCAGAACGATAAGATCTTACAGCTGGTCAACATGATTGAGGCGGATGAAGAAGCGGAGCTGAACGATACGCTGCCGATTTCCTCCGGACGCTATGGCGCCTATACCTACATCAAGGACACCGATTCATCTGATTACACCAGATTGCAGAAATTCTGTGGAAATCAGGGCTGGGACACCGATATGAGTGCGGATGCCGTGATGACGGCACTGCGCGAAAAATATGAGATTCCTGCCGAGACCAGCATGACGGATGCACGCAAAATTGTCGGCGTGCGCTATCAGATGGAGCAGGAACAGTTCTCAATGTACAATGCCTTCAGCCTTGCGAGCAACATCTCGATGGATCTGGTCGCAAAAATCAGCGAACAGCATGAGGATTATCCCGGCGTCGAGGTCGATACGCGCGCGGAGCGCGATATCCAGACGGAATATGCGGCGAATATCCTCGGCTATGTCGGCCCGATTTTTGCGGAGGACTGGGATAAATATAAAGAAGAAGGCTATTCGATGAACGCAAAGGTCGGCAAGACCGGCGCGGAGCAGGCATTTGAGGAATATCTGCGCGGCACGGACGGCGAGCGGACGATTGAGACCGACTCGCGCGGCAATGTCGTCAGCGAAAAGGAAACCGTCGAGGCGCAGTCGGGCAATAACGTCGTACTGACGCTGGACATCAACCTACAGAAGGTGGCGGAGGAATCGCTTGCCAGCCGCTGCCAGAGCATCAGCGGTGCACGCGGCGGCGCAGCGGTCGTCATCGATGTCACCAACGGCGAAATCCTCGCGCTCGCGAATTATCCGACCTACAACCTGAAGACGTTCAATGAGGATTACAACGAGCTGAGCCAGGATGAGCTGACCCCGCTGCTCAACCGCTCGATTGCGGGCACGTATGCGCCCGGCTCGACCTATAAAATCTGTACGGCGGTCGCGGGGCTGGAGGAAGGCGTCATCGACGCGGATACCGAAATTTACGACGAGGGCGTATATCCCTATTTCAAGGGCTACCAGCCGCGCTGCCGGATTTATTCTTCGACCGGACAGGGACATGGCTGGGAGGATGTAACCGAAGCGATTCAGGATTCCTGCAACTATTTCTTCTTTGAAACCGGACGGCTGCTCGGCGGCGAAAAGCTGGAAAGCTATGCAAAGCAGTTTGGCTTCGGCGATTATACCGGACTGGAGCTTTCGGGCGAAAAGAAGGGCCGCGTCGCGGGACCGACCGCACGTGCCGCTGCACAGAAAAACGATTCATCGCTGCGCGACTGGTCGGGCGGCGACACCATTCAGGCAGCCATCGGCCAGGGCGACAATGCGTTTACCCCGCTGCAGCTGGCGAACTACTGTGCGGCCATTGCGACCGGCGGCACACAGTATGAAGCCCACCTGCTGCGCTCGGTCAAGGCATACGACTACTCCGAAACGGTCTACACCAAGGAGAGCCGGGTGCGCAGCAAAATTGAGGCACAGGACAGCACCTGGGATCTGGTTCACGAGGGCATGGCGAAGGTAACCGGCGAGGACGGCACCGCTGCAAGCGTGTTCCAGAACTACCCGATCAAGGTCGCGGGCAAATCCGGTACCGCACAGGTCACCGGCACAGAGCAGGACAACGGCGTGTTCATCTCGTATGCACCGTATGACGACCCGCAGATTGCCGTCTGTGTCGTCATTGAGGGCGGCGATTCGGGCAACAATGTCGCACCGGTCGTGCGCGATATCTACAATGCGTATTTCTATTCGCGCAGCGGATCGGACACCACCAGCGACGACACCGGCAATTACGATGTCATTGCCTGACAGGTGTGCATCTTTGGGGCACTCTGACGGATTTTTCCCGTTTCGCTCTGTTATGTTTGTAACGAATGTGAAAAAAGATAACAGAAGCACTTGTGTAAAACTGGGAATTGGTATATAATTTTTTTAACTGGCAGGAGGAGTTATGACGAAGATCATTATCATTGCATCCGGCAAAGGAGGAACAGGCAAAACCTCGCTGGCAGCCGGCCTCGGCGCGGCGCTGGCGGCACGGGAACACCAGGTCCTCGTGATCGACGGAGATTCCGGCCTCCGCAATCTGGATATCGTGCTCGGCATGAGTGACCGCGTGGTATTCAGCTTTGCTGATGTGGCATCCGGCATGATCCCGCTGATGGAAGCGGCGGCACGCCACCCCTCACTGGAACGGCTTTTCCTGCTGACCGCACCGGCGGAACCGCTTGCGTCCGGTGCGCTCACCGGAGACGGCATGCGCAGGCTCGCGGAGCAGGCGCAGGATGCCGGCTTTGACTACATCCTGATCGACGGCCCCGCCGGACTGGCGGAGGAGTTCCATGCATTTGCCGCGGTCGCGAGTGAGGCGATTGTCATCACCTGCGGCGGTGAGGGCAGCCTGCGCGGCGCCGAACGCATGGCGCGTGTGCTGGAGGATGACGGCGTGCCCAGGGTGCGCCTTGTCGTCAACCGCATCCGCCGCCGCCTGATTCGCCGCGGCGCCATTGGCACGGTGGACGACGCGATGGATGCCACCGGCCTGTGCCTGCTGGGCATTGTGCCGGAGGACGAGGAGGTATCGGTGAGCGCCGGGAAGGGCGTGCCGATTGCGTCGGAAAAGGTGCGCAGCGCGGCAAATGCATACCGCAGCATTGCGCGGCGCCTGGACGGAGAGGATACTCCGCTCATGCGCCTGTAATGCGGGAAAATATGACAAGAACTATTTCATGGATAGAATAGGAATCGCATTGTTTTAGGAAAGAAGGTGTCTGAGTCGTGAACATCGCATTGATCGCTCATGACAAGAAGAAGGAACTGATGGTTCAGTTTTGTATGGCATACTGTGGCATTTTATCCAAGCACCGGCTGTGCGCCACCGGAACGACAGGCAAGCTGGTCGCGGATGCT
>CALYTA010000093.1 GCA_945486175.1 uncultured Clostridia bacterium
AGAGGAAAGCTCGTTGAAAGATACCAAATATGAATTGCTGATTGTCATTGCCAATCAGGGCTATACAGACCTCATCATGGACGCTGCCCGCGGGGAGGATGCTGCCGGCGGCACGGTCATCCATGCGAAGGGCACCGGCATGGCACGCGCAGAAAAATTCCTCGGCGTATCGCTGGTCAACGAAAAGGAAATTGTCCTGATCGTGGTCAAAACCGAGATGAAAAACCGCATTATGAAAGCGATTATGGACAAAGCCGGACTGGACAGCAAGGCACATTCCATCGTCTTCTCCCTCCCTGTCACCAGCACGGCAGGTATGCGACTGATGGAAGAAGCCGCAGAAGAACCGGACACATAAATCATTCCAATATACGAAAAAAATCCATACCGCTGGTTCAGCGGTATGGATTTTTATTTGCTCTGATACAGACTATTATTCCGGCTTCGCCTGTTCGCTCAGTGCATGCTCCTTTTCGCCATAGGTACCGTATCTGCCATAGCGGCCATATCTGCCATAGCGCCCGTAACGGCCATAATAGCCATAGCCATAGCCGCTCAGTCCGGATGCGATCGCATTGAACACGCAGCCGATGACGCGGATGCGGCTGACAGACAGCTTGTCCAGTCCGCTGAGGATGCGGTTTGCGGTCGCGTAGTCCTGTTTGATGACGTACAGCGCACAGTCCGCGTGCTCTGCCAGAGAAATGGCATCCGACAGCATGCCGCACGGCGCACTGTCGAGTACGACATAATCCGCCATTGTGCGCAGTTCTGTAACGACATCTGCCATTTTTTTTGAGCCGAGCTGTTCGGATGGATGCTCGGAAACATGATCGCCCGCCAGCAGGCGTACACGTGTATCCTCATACGGAACCAACGCCTGCTCTATCGTCACTGTCTGTTTGAGCACTTCTGCCAGACCGTTGCTTTCCTCCGAAATGTTCAGTGCCTGCTTGACGGTCTGATTGCGCAGGTCGGCATCGACCAGAATAACTGATGCACCGTTCTGCGCCAGGCTGAGCGCCAGATTGAGGGAAACCGTTGTCTTGCCCTCATTCGGCAGCGTACTGGTCACGAGAATGACGCGATCCTTCGGATGGGAATCCAGCTCCTTTAGGATATGGACGCGCAGGGCGCGCACCGACTCGCGGAAGTTGGAATTGACGCGCGGATTGAGCACGGAAACCACCGGGCTTGCATCACCGCGTATTTTTTTGAACTTCATGAGCGGCAGCAGGCCCAGGCATTTCTGGTTGAGCACATCGCGGAAGTCATCCTCCGTGCGGATGGTGCTGCGCGTGACAGCATAGACAAACAACACGGCGAATGCCAGCAGAATGCCCATCATTGCCCCCTTCACTGCCTTGCGCGGATAAGACGGGGTATTGATCGGCTTCTCCGTCACGGTCGGCTTTTTCAGAACAGACAGTTTGGTACTGCCCAGAACATGCCGCGCAACCTGCGGATAATTTTCCATCACCGAATTGAGCACCGCCAGCGCACTCTCGGCGCTGGAATCCTGTACCTTTACAGTGACCATATTGGTATCCGGTACGACCTCTGCAGAAATGCTGGCAGAGATAGCATTGATGCCGAGATCCTGCTTGATGACATCATACATGACATCATTGTGAATAATATACGGGAAGGTACTCGCTATCTGCTCCGCAGACTGCGAGCTGTAATAAAAGTTGGCGCGGTCATCGCTGTCCGACATGCCGGTGCTCGCCTTTACTGTGAAGGTGGACACCGCCTGATAGCGCGGTGAAAATGTTGCCGCTGTATGCACAGTACTGATGACTGCGCCCGCGACGGCAAATACCAGCATGACAATCCAGCCGAACCGCAAAAAGCCCTTCCACATGTCCCCCAGCACCAGCTCAAGGGATATTTTGTTTTCATCCTCCAGCCACGCTTCCTCTGCACGGCGGCTGTTGTGTTGCTGTTCGCTCATTGTCATCCCTCACGCTTTCTGCTGCTCTTGCCGTATTTCCCATAGTACCCATAATAGCCGTGGTATCCATAGTAATCGGCATATTTTCCATAAACCGGCAGACGGCTGAGCGGGGACGCATGCCTGTCGTTGTACACGCAGCCCAGCAGTCTGGATTTGCTTTCATTCAGAATCATAATGGATTCGTTCAGATCGGGCACTGCCGAAGTGTCCTCACGCACAACGAGAACCGTGGCATCGACAATCTCCGCGAGAACCTCAGTATCTGAAAGCGCGGACATCGGCGGGGAGTCAATGATAATGAAATCCATCTTCTGCCGGGAAACCTCCAGCAGCTTTTTCATGCGTGTACTGCCCAGCAGCTCAGCAGAGTCGGAATAATAGTTTTTTCCAAACATTTCATACAGATTGGCCTCTGCGTTGGTCTGTATGATTTTGTCTGCGCCGCATGTTCCGCGCAGATATTCACCGAGGCAGCGGGCCTCATCGACATCGCGGTTCAGAACCTTGTACTGTGCCGGCTTGCGGAAATCCGCGTCAATCAGCAGGACACGGTAGCCTTTTTCCGCCAATGACAGCGCACTGTTTGCAGAAATGGTGGATTTGCCCTCGTTTTCGCCGAAACTGGAAATCAGAAAGATCTTTGCACCGTCCTGCTTCGCCGCATATTCCAGCCGCGTGCGGATCTGGCGGATGCTCTCTTCAAATGCAAAGCTGATGACCGTATTGGTAATCAGGAAGCTGTGCTTTTCCTTCTTGTTTTTGCCATCCGGGCGCTTTTCATGCGGCACAACCGCAATCAGATGGGTATCCAGCTTTTCCTTGACCTCATCCTCCCGCTTGACGGTATCGCGCAGATAGGACATCAGGACAATAATCGCCAGCATCGCCAGCGCGCCGAGTGCGCCTGCCAGCATCAGGCGGCGGCGCAGAGACATGGCATTGGATGGTGCGCGCGCAATCTGCGGCTCCCGGACAACAGTAAAAACTGCGCCGGACAGCACCTGGTCGGAAACCGTATTATAATTTTCCATCACAGCCTTGACGGTCAGGAAGGCAGTGCGCGCATTGTCCGCCGTCGCGGAAATCGTCAGCAGGTTGGTGCCCTCAATGATCGAGCTTTTCAGCTGCGCGGGCAGCGAAGACTCCCCCATCGCCGCCGCGACTGTCTCATGCAGCAGGTCACTTTCCAGCACGCCCTGAAAGGCCGACGCCATCTGTCTTGTCGTATTGAGGTCGGAAACCGCATTGCTGCCCGACTTGGATGTGACTGACATTGTGACCGAGCTGGTATATTCCGGCTTGTAAATCGTCTCGGACGCAACACGGGTCAGCATCACCGCCGAGATTGCAACCAATACAATCATCCAGAGATTTTTCCACACATCCCGCAGTATGGTATGCAGGTTGATTGAAGCAAGGCTCCATCGTTTTTCATCCATCTCTTATTCCTCCACTACAACGGTCAGGTATGCGTGTCCGACATTCCCTTCCTTATTCTGTGCCGAATACGTCACAACATAGTTACCGGGCTGCGCCGTGTTGACAGTGGACTCCGCACTGATGTAGGATGGAAATACCGATGACTCGTTCTCATCAATATATGTCATCGGGTCAAATGCCGCGCCCCTGCTGAGATAGACCAGTGATTCGGTCAGCGTAATCGTCGGTGCAGCAATCGAAGTATCGCGCACGGAAACCGGCAGCTTCAGCTCCGAGACATCGCCGTGGCTGTTGGAAACCTGAACTGTGACATCATACAGTCCCGCAACAGACGAGTTGACCGTACTGGAGAGAATCAGGATGCGGTTTGAAATATCCCCGTCAAACACATCCTCTGCGCTGAGCTTGTCCAGAATCTGAACCTCTCCGCCCATGCGAACCTCCAGCGGCTCACTGACAGTAAACTTTGGCGATTGATAATTGGTATATGTAACTTTTCTGGTATAGGTACCAAGCTGCTCCTGTGTGTCAAACACGGCATAGGAAATATTGCAGGTGCTGTCGCCGACAAAATTGGAGATATTTGTCACGATAATGCCATCGGTCAGGTCCCCGTCCTCTGCATCCATCGCGTGCAGTCCCGTGCAAAGCTGTTCCTCCGTCGCATCAATCGGGACGGAAATCGTATCCTGCTCTGCCTCAATGACAGGCGGCTGATCCTTTGTTTCCAGAAAATCACGGATCGTAAACACTGAAAAAACAGCAGCACTGCATACAAACAGCGTCAAAACTGCAATTTTAACTCGTTTCACAGGCTCCCCCTCACTTTATTCAATAATTTCACATGTAATTATAAGTAGTTTTCCGCTGTTCGTCAAGCATGTGCGCCATTTTGAAACACGTGACGCACAAAATCGACACATATATTGCACAATCTGTAAAAATCTGCTACACTTTTTTGCAGAAATGATCTTTAACCGGCAGGAGTTTATTATGAAGCACATTATCTTTTTCGACCTCGACGGCACGCTGACTGATTCCGGCGAGGGCATTACAAACTGCGTTATCCATGCGCTGCAAAAGCAGGACTGGCCCATTCCGGACAGCGACAGCCTGCGCCGTTTCATCGGTCCCCCGCTGATCGACAGCTTCCAGGGCATCGCGGGCATGGACGCGGCACAGGCTGCACAGGCGGTAAAGGACTACCGCGCGCGTTATTCCACAGTCGGTCTGTTTGAAAACCGCGCCTATGACGGCATCGTTGACACGCTCGCCGCACTCAAAGCCGCCGGAAAACGGCTGTTCATGGTGACCAGCAAGCCGGAGGAATATTCCATCCGCATTGCGGAGCGCTTTGGCCTTGTCCCATATCTGGAAGATATCTGCGGCGCGACGCTGGACGGGCGCATCAACACCAAGGATGCCGTTGTCCGCATGGCACTCGAACGCGCCGGACAGCCCAATCCGGCAGATGTGGAGATGGTCGGTGACCGCCTGCACGACGTCGAGGGCGCACGCAAATACGGCATCGACTGCACCTATGTGCTGTACGGCTTCGGCACACGTGAGGAAGCTGAAGCACACCAGGCCGCGCACATTGTCGCGACAGTGGATGAGCTGCGGGAGCACCTGCTCGCGCTGTAACGAAGCAGGTTCATCGGCTGCGTTCCGGCTGAAACAGGTTTCCTTTACCATGGATTTTCTTTGTGACCAATTGCTCTTCCTTGCATGTTCCACAATGTCCTTGTGTGATAGATAACAATT
>CALYTA010000094.1 GCA_945486175.1 uncultured Clostridia bacterium
AACAGTCCGCTGAACCAGACATCGGTCTGATTAGGTTGGAACGGATTTCCCACCGTTACAGGGGAAGCGCATTGCTGGATGCGTTGAGCGGTCGCTTATTATGTAATAATGGCGGCAAGTAGAGTGGTACCGCGGAAGTTTGCTTTCGTCTCTGTTTCCAAATTTATTTGGCGAGATGAAGGCTTTTTTTATGCCTGTCCCGTCCACTTTTTTGAACCAGTAATTTTTAATTATTTTTGGAGGATAAAGTCATGTCAAAGCAGATCAGAATTTTTGACACCACCCTCAGAGACGGCGAACAGTCTCCCGGATGCAGCATGAACCTCAGCGAAAAGATTGAGGTTGCCCGCCAGCTGGAAACGCTGGGCGTCGACATCATCGAAGCAGGCTTTGCAATCGCATCGCCGGGCGATGCGGCAGCCATTGCCACCATTGCCAATACGGTTAAGAATTCCACCGTTTGCTCGCTCGCACGCTGTGTGGAAAATGAAATCGATGTTGCGTATGGCTCCGTCAAGGATGCCGTCGATCCGCGCATCCATGTATTCCTCGCAACCTCTCCGGTTCACATGGAATATAAGCTGAAGATGAAGCCGGAAGAAGTACTCGAGAGCGTTGCTCATCACGTTGCATACACCAAGAAGCTGCTGGATAACGTCGAGTTCTCCGCAGAAGATGCAACCCGTTCCGACTGGGATTTCCTGTGCCGCGTTGTTGACGTCGCAATCAAGAACGGCGCTACTACCATCAACATCCCGGATACCACCGGTTATCTGACCCCGGATGAATATGCAAACCTGATCCGTTACATCCGCGAGCATGTTGACGGCACGGACAACATCATTCTGTCCTGCCACAACCACAATGACCTCGGCATGGGCGTTGCCAATTCTCTGGCAGGCATTCAGGCGGGCATCGGCCAGGTTGAATGCACCATCAACGGCATCGGTGAGCGCGCAGGCAATGCGTCCCTCGAGGAAATCGTCATGGCACTCAAGACCCGCAAGGACTTCTTTGACGCGGATACCCGCATCGATACCACCCAGATTTATCGTTCCAGCCGCATGATCCAGACCATCACCGGCGTTCCGGTCGCTCCGACCAAGCCGATTGTCGGCGCGAATGCATTCGCACATGAGTCCGGCATCCATCAGCACGGCGTACTGAACAACAAGAGCACGTATGAGATTATGACGCCGGAATCTGTCGGCATTCCGCAGAACGCGATTGTTCTCGGCAAGCACTCCGGCAGACATGCCTTCGAGGCACGCCTGAAGGATCTCGGCTACACGCTGTCCAAGGAGAAGATCGACAAGGCATTTGCCAAGTTCAAGGTACTGGCCGACAAGAAGAAGGTCATCAAGGACCGCGACCTCGAAGCACTCATCGGCGTTGTCCCGGTTTCCGGTCCGGTTCGCTATACCCTCAAGCAGTATGTCATCAACAGCGGCAATACCATCAGCACGACTGCTGTCGTCAAGATGACCAAGGGCGACGAGGAATTTGAGCGCGCTGCACTCAGCGATGGCCCGATCAATGCTTCCTATGCTGCGATCAATAAGATCACCGGCCTGAAGATTGAGCTTCAGGACTACTCGCTGCGCGCACTGACCGATGGCCAGGACGCACAGAGTGAGGCTGTTGTCAAGATGACATTCGACGGCAAGGAGGACGAGGTTGTCACCGGCCGCGGCGTATCTGTCGATATCGTAGAGGCTTCCATCAAGGCGTACATCAACGGCATCAACAAGTATCTCAACAGCTAATTGCACTGTATATCTGCCTGCCCGCGCAGGGCAGGCAGATTTTTATGAAAAGAGGAGGTAATTCTCATGGCAATGACTATGACACAGAAAATTCTCGCCAGTCATGCAGGTCTGGAAAGCGTGACCGCAGGTCAGCTGATCGAGGCAAATCTCGACCTGACACTGGCGAATGATATCACCGGACCGGTTGCCATCCGCGAGATGGAAAAGGCTGGTTTTGACAAGGTTTTTGACCGCAACAAGGTTACGCTTGTTATGGACCATTTCGCACCGAACAAGGACATCAAGTCCGCAGAACAGTGCCTGACCTGCCGCAATTTCGCAGGCAAGCACGAGGTCGTCAACTTTTTTGATGTGGGACAGATGGGCATTGAGCACGCGCTGCTGCCGGAAAAAGGTCTGGTCGGCCCGGGCGAGCTGATTATCGGCGCGGATTCCCATACCTGTACTTATGGCGCACTCGGTGCATTTTCCACCGGTGTCGGCTCCACCGACCTCGCAGCTGGCATGGCGACCGGCAAGGCATGGTTTAAGGTTCCGTCCGCAATCAAGTTCAACCTGACCGGTTCTCTGCCGAAGTATGTTTCCGGCAAGGATGTCATCCTGCATATCATCGGTCTGATCGGTGTCGACGGTGCGCTGTACCGCTCGATGGAGTTCACCGGTGACGGTGTTGCTTCTCTGTCGATGGATGACCGCTTCACGATCTGCAACATGGCAATCGAGGCGGGCGCAAAGAACGGCATTTTCCCGGTTGACGAGAAGACTATGGAATACATCGAAGGCCGTGTCAACCGCCCGGTTACGAAGTATGAAGCGGACCCGGATGCTGTATATGACGAAACCTATGACATTGATCTGTCTGCACTGCGCCCGACAGTTGCGTGCCCGCACCTGCCGGAGAACACCAAGACGATTGATGAGCTTGGAAAGATTGAAATCCAGCAGGCTGTCATCGGCTCCTGCACCAATGGCCGCATTCAGGATATGCGCGAAGCAGCAGCGATCCTGAAGGGCAAGAAGGTTCAGAAGAATGTCCGGACGATTGTCATTCCGGCAACGCAGGAGATTTATCTCCAGTGCATCCGCGAGGGTCTCGCAGAAATCTTCGTTGAAGCGGGCGCAATTCTTTCTACACCGACCTGTGGCCCGTGCCTTGGCGGACATATGGGCATTTTGGCGCACGGTGAGCGCGCAGTTTCTACGACCAACCGCAACTTTGTCGGCCGTATGGGTCATGTTTCTTCGGAAATTTATCTGGCCAGCCCGGCAGTAGCTGCTGCATCTGCGATCACCGGCTACATCACCGACCCGGCAGACGTCGCAGAATAAAGGAGGAACAGTCATGAAAGCAAGAGGTTCTGTTTTTAAATATGGCGATAACGTCGATACCGACGTTATCATCCCGGCTCGTTATCTGAACATCGCAGACCCGGTCGAACTGGCTACCCATTGCATGGAGGATATCGACACGGAGTTCGTCAAGAACGTCAAGAAGGGCGATATCATGGTCGCAACCAAGAACTTTGGCTGCGGCTCTTCCCGTGAGCATGCGCCGCAGGTCATCCGTGACAATGGCATTTCCTGCGTTATCGCTTCGTCCTTTGCCCGCATCTTCTACCGCAGCTCGATCAACATCGGCCTGCCGATCATGGAGAGTGAGGAAGCAGCCAATGCCATCAGCGCAGGCGATGAGGTAGAGGTCGATTTTGATACCGGTATCATCACCGACATCACCACAGGCGAGCAGTTCCAGGCAGCAGCATTCCCGCCGTTCTTACAGAACATCATCCGCGCGGGCGGCCTGCTCAAGAGCCTGAAGGAAAGAGAGGGCTAAACAAATGCAGTACAATATTGCAGTCATCAAGGGCGACGGCATCGGCCCGGAAATCGTAACAGAGGCCATGAAGGCACTTGAGGTTGTCGGCGAAAAGTTCGGCCATACCTTTCACTTTACCGAGTGCTATGCAGGCGGCAATGCCATTGACAAGTTCGGCATTCCGCTGCCGCAGGAAACGCTGGACATCTGTAAGGCATCTGACTCCGTCCTGCTGGGCGCTGTCGGCGGCCCGAAGTGGGACAGTGTTCCGTCGGACAAGCGTCCGGAGCGCGCACTGCTCGGCCTGCGTTCGGGTCTGGGCCTGTTTGTCAACCTGCGCCCGGCACAGATGCATGCGGCACTGGCAGAAGCGTGCCCGATCAAGCCGGAGATCATCGGCGACGGCTTTGACATTCTGGTCTGCCGTGAGCTGACGGGCGATGTTTACTTTGGCAAGCGCGGCCGCAGAGAGAGCGAACTGGGCGAGACCGGCTGGGACGACATGAATTATTCTGTCACCGAGGTTGAGCGCATCGGCCGCCGTGGCTTTGACATGGCAATGAAGCGCGGCAAGAAGCTGGTTTCCGTTGACAAGGCGAACGTACTGGAGACCTCCCGCGTATGGCGCGAGACCATGCACAAGCTGCGCGAGGAATATCCGGAGGTCGAATATCAGGATATGTATGTCGATAACGCAGCGATGCAGCTGGTTCGCAATCCGGGCCAGTTTGATGTCATCGTAACCGGCAACCTGTTCGGTGATATCCTGTCCGACGAGGCGAGCATGATTACCGGCTCTATCGGCATGCTGCCGTCTGCATCTATTGGCGAGACCAAGCTCGGCATGTATGAGCCGATTCACGGTTCTGCACCGGACATTGCAGGCAAGGGCATTGCAAACCCGATTGCAACCATCCTGTCCTGTGCGATGATGCTGCGCTATTCGTTCGGTCTGGGAGAGGAAGCTGACTGCATCGAAGCAGCTGTCGAAAAGGCACTGAACGATGGACACCGCACCGCGGATATCGCCAAAGAAGGCGAGAAGGTGCTGTCTACCTCCGAGATGGGCGCAATTGTCTGCGCAAACATCAGAGGCTGATTTCAAACATACAAAAACAATCCGGGCTGTCGGCGGCGAGGCTGACGGCCCGGATTTTGTTATGTATGCGGGTTGAGATACTGTCCGTGCTTTCTGGTGCTTTTTCCGTACTGGATGGCAAACTGCGGGCAGCGGTGCAGGCAGCCGAGGCACATGGCACATCTGTCTGTTGTCCAGACGGGCGTTCCGTTTTCCAGACGGATTGCATCGGCAGGGCAGTTCTGTTCGCACAGCCCACAGCCAATGCAGGACGATTCCACGGTGAAATGGCTCGTTTTCCGCATGTAATCGTAGTATTTTTCAAAAAGTGGGATGAGAAACTGCGGTACTCTGGATTTTAAATAATTTCCGCCGGTATAGTGGCGTGCTCTCTGAATGATGCGGTCGATCTGCGGCTCTGCCCGGTCATTGATCTGCTGTACTTTTTCTTCATCCGAGAGGTTAAACATCG
>CALYTA010000095.1 GCA_945486175.1 uncultured Clostridia bacterium
CTTGTTAAAACTGCAAACCTCTTCGATCGGCTTGCGCACCTTTGCGCGCGGCTCCTTGTCCTCCGCGCTGTAGCCGACAGCGAGAACCATGCGCACCTCATGTCCTTCGGGTACGCCGAAATACTGCTCCATCTTTGCCTGGTCACACATGCCGAGCACACAGGTCGACAGGCCCAGCTCCATGGCTTCATAGCACATGTTCATGGCAGCCATGCCGATATCACCCTGCGCAAAGCGCTGCGTATCGCCGTAGTATTCCTTTACTGCCGGCATGACCTTCGCGGGCTGCTCGACCAGTGCGATAAATGCCGGCACGCTGTCGCGCCACGGGCAGCCGGTTGCACCGCCTTCGACAACCAGTGCGTCGCTCATCTTTGCCTTTGCTTCCGGTTCATCAATGACGATGAATTTCCACGGCTGCGCATTGCAGCCGCTCGGGGACAGACGGCCTGCTTCGACAATCTTCATCAGCTGCTCTCTCGAAACCGGCTTGTCCTGATAGGCTCGGCAGCTCTCACGCGCCTGCAATACCTGCATAAAACCCATAGGATATCCCTCCAATTTATATTCTTTGCTTCATTATAGCAAACTATATGCAGTGTGGCAAGATGCCGCCAGATCAGGAGAAAATATGTAAAAAACCGGCAGAATCTGCCGGTTTTTCGTGCTGTTCAATCCAGAAATTCCCGCGATGCTGTGTCGTAGGCCCAGTGTGTGCGGTCATCAAAGCACACCATCGTCACGCGCTCCATGTCCGGATGTTCGTCCAGAAAATCCAGAATCGTGCGCACTGCAATGCGCGCCGCCTGTTCCAGCGGAAAATGATACACGCCGGTGCTGATGGATGGAAATGCCACCGTGCGGCAGCCGTTTTCCCATGCGACGGTCAGGCTGTTGCGGTAGCTGTTTTCCAGCAGCTGCTCTTCCCCGCTGTGTCCGCCGCGCCAGATCGGTCCCGGCGTGTGCACCACATGCTTTGCAGGCAGGCGATAGCCGCGCGTGATCTTTGCCTCGCCGGTTTTACAGCCGTGCAGCGTGCGACATTCTGCCAGCAGCTCCGGCCCTGCTGCGCGGTGAATCGCACCGTCCACACCGCCGCCGCCCAGAAGCGTTGTATTTGCCGCGTTGACAATCGCATCGACGGCATAGGTCGTGATGTCCCCCTGTTCAATAAAAAACCGCTGTTTCATGTTGTCCTCCTGTCATTGGTTGATCCATCTGAAAAGCTGTTCCGTATCCTCTGTTCCTTATTTTACCATAATCCATACTGTCCCGCCACTGGAATTGCCGCAGCAACAGACAAAACCGGCGCGGAAAAATCCGCGCCGGTGCTCTTTTCTTTATTTTGCAGCGGACAGCATCAGCTTGATGCGGTTCTCCTGATTGATGCGTGAAGCACCCGGATCGTAGTCAACGCTGACAATATTTGCCTGCGGATACGCCGCACGGATCTTGCGGATCATGCCCTTGCCCGCAATGTGGTTCGGCAGGCAGCCGAACGGCTGGGTCAGGACAATATTCGGCACGCCCTCTTCGATCAGCTCGACCATTTCTGCGGGCAGCAGCCAGCCCTCGCCCATCTTGACGCCGGGGCTGATGATCTTCTGCGACAGCTTGCGCACCTTATCAAACTCCATCGGCGGACGGAAATGCCCGTCACGCTTGATAACGCGGATCATGTCCTTCTGCTTGTCGAGCAGGAAGCGGTAAACCGCCTGCATCACAGCCGCGTTGCCCGCATTGCGCCCATACAGGTTGAAATCGATGATGCCGTTATAAATGCAGTACAGGCAGAAGTCGAGCAGGCCCGGCAGCACCGGCTCCGTGCCCTCGCTCAGCAGGAATTTTTCCAGATTGTTGTTGCCGAGCGGCGAGAACTTGACATAGATTTCGCCGACAATGCCGACCTTTTTCTTTGAGCCGAAATCCTTCAGCTCGACCTGTGCAAAGCGCTTGCAGATGAGGAAATACAGCATCTTTACCTGCTTGTAGCGGATGAACTTATCGCCCGCAAAATCGTGCGAAATTTTGCGCACCAGATCATCGACTGCCTTGTCACAGTCGCCCTTGTGCACCTCATACGGGCGGCACTGGTTGTGAATCTGCATGATGAAGTCGCCCAGCAGCACGCCGTATGCGACCTGGATCAGCGCCTTCGGCGTCAGCTTGAAGCCCGGATTCGCGTCCTTCTCCAGACCGGAGAAATTGACGGAAATGACCGGAATATAGCCGAAACCGCTCTTAATCAGCGCCTTGCGCAGCAGGTGGATGTAATTGGACGCACGGCAGCCGCCGCCCGTCTGCGTAATCATCAGCGCAACCTTGTGGGTGTCATACTTGCCCGATTCCAGCGCGTCAATAAACTGTCCGATGACGAGAAGTGCCGGATAGCACGTGTCATTATGTACATTCTTCAGGCCGCATTCCGCGATGTTCGGCCCTTCGGTTTCGAGTACCTCCATGTGATACCCATAGTTCGCCATGATTGCGGTGACCAGCTTGAACTGTACCGGCAGCATATTCGGTATCAGGATGGTGTAATCCTTCTTCATTTCCTCCGTAAACGGAACGTGCGGAAGCTTACGATTTTCCGGCATTCTTTCTCCCCTCCTCTACTGCTGCAATCATACTGCGGATACGGATTTTTGCCGCACCGAGGTTGTTGATTTCATCAATTTTCAGCTGTGTATAGATTTTGCCTCCGTCTTCCGTGATGGCGCGCATTTCATCGGTTGTAATGGCGTCAATGCCGCAGCCGAACGAAACCAGCTGAATCAGCTGTGCATTCGGCCGGTGTACCGCCCAGTTTGCCGCAGCATACATGCGGGAGTGGTATGTCCACTGGTTGAGGACATTGACAACCGGCATTTCACTCAGCGGCGCAACCGCATCCTCCGACACGATAACCATGCCATAGGACTGTATCAGGCGGTCAATGCCGTGGTTGATTTCCGGGTCAATATGATATGGGCGGCCCGCGATGACGGCGATATCCAGCCCGTGCTCATCGGCATAGGCAACTGCCTTTTTGCCCTCCGCAGCGATGTCCGCATAGTAGCGGTCGAGCTCGGCATAAGCCGCGAGTGCCGCTTCCTTTACCATGCGCTTGTTGATGTGCTTATATTTTTTCGAGAACAGCTCGCCTGCGGATTTGATAAAGTCCTTCTGGCGGCCCAGCTCGTAATACGGCATCATGAAATCCACGCCCTTGAGGTGGTTCATGTTAGCAATCAGCAGCTCCGGATAATATGCGACGACCGGGCAGTTGTAACAGTTGTCCGTGCGGTGCTCATCCAGATTATAGGTCATGCACGGATAGAAAATCGCATCCACACCCTTGCTCAGCAGGTTTTCGATGTGTCCATGCATCAGCTTCGCCGGATAGCAGACGGTATCCGACGGAATGGAGTTCTGTCCCTGTGCATACAGTGCGCGCGTGGAAACATCCGACAGCACGACCTCGAAGCCGAGCTTCGTGAGGAATGTATGCCAGAACGGCAGCAGCTCGAACATATTCAGTCCGAATGGAATGCCGATGCGCGCGACGCCCGGCTTACTCTTCTCGCGGTACTCCTGCAGGCGGTTCAGCTTGTATTCATACAGATTCGGCAGCTTGAGCTTGTCGCCGCCGCCCAGCGGGCGCTCGCAACGGTTGCCGGAGATGAACTTGCGTCCGCCCGGGAACATGGATACAGTGAGCGAGCAGTGGTTGGTGCACATGCCGCACTTGACCGTGTTGGTCTTGTGCGAGAAATGCTCCAGCTCGTCGCGGGAAATCAGCGTGGATGCTTCGCCGCAGTTGGCTTTTGCGTGCAGCGCCGCACCGTATGCGCCCATCAGGCCGGAAATTGCCGGACGGGTGACATTGCGCCCGATTTCCATCTCAAACGAGCGCAGAATGGCGTCATTGAGGAAGGTGCCGCCCTGTACGACGATGTGCTTGCCCAGATCATCCGGCGAATGTGCGCGAATGACCTTGTACAGCGCGTTTTTGACGACGCTGACGGACAGGCCTGCGGAAATCGCGTCGATGCCTGCGCCATCCTTCTGTGCCTGCTTGACCGACGAGTTCATGAAGACCGTGCAGCGCGAGCCGAGGTCAATCGGATGCTCCGCAAACAGACCCAGACGGCAGAATTCCTCGATGCTGTAGCCCATCGAACGCGCAAATGTCTCGATAAACGAGCCGCAGCCGGAGGAGCATGCTTCGTTCAGCGAAATGTTGTCGATGCAATTGTTTGCAATTTTAAAGCATTTGATATCCTGGCCGCCGATGTCGATGATAAAATCGACATCCGGCTCAAAATGCCGCGCCGCCTTGAAGTGCGCCATCGTCTCGACAAGGCCGAAATCCACGCCGAACGCATTGAGAATCAGCGCCTCGCCGTAACCCGTGACAGCAGAGCCGACAATCTGAATGCGGTCGCCGCACAGGTCATACAGCTTGAGCAGCTGCTCGCGCACGACATCGACCGGATTGCCCTTATTCGGGCTGTAATAGTTGTACAGCATCTGGCAGTCCTCGCCGATGAGGACGAGCTTGGTTGTGGTGGAACCGCAGTCAATGCCGAGATATGCCTTGCCGCTGTATACCGTCACGTTCTGACGCATGATATCGCTGGAATTGTGGCGGCGGCGGAATGCTGCATACTCCTCCTCGCTGCGGAACAGCGGGTCAAGCGTTGCGGTCTTGACCGGCTCGCCTGCTGTCTTTTCCAGCGTGTCCAGCAGCTCGTCATAGCTGTAGGTACGCCCATTGGTATCCTTTGCATAGCACGCTGCACCCGCTGCAATCGCATACGGTGCAAGCTCCGGGAAATGCGCATGCTCGTCCGACAGCTCCAGCGTCTCCTGGAAGCGCTTCTGCAGGCCCTTGAAAAAGAACAGCGGGCCTCCGAGGAACAGCACATCACCCTCAATTTCGCGTCCCTGTGCCAGTCCGGTCAGCGTCTGGTTGACAACGGCCTGGAAGATGGATGCTGCAACATCTTCCTTGCGCGCGCCCTCATTGAGCAGCGGCTGGATATCGCTCTTGGCGAATACGCCGCAGCGCGATGCGATTGTGTAAATACGCTCCGCATTGAGCGACAGACGGTCCATTTCGTCCGGCCGGACATCGAGCAGCACCGCCATC
>CALYTA010000096.1 GCA_945486175.1 uncultured Clostridia bacterium
ACCCGGATCTGGAGCACGGCATCGACGGCATCAAGTGGATCAATGCATGCGCAGAATCCGCTGACAAGGGCGCCGTTTGGGTTGACGTAAAGTAATTTAACTTACTTCACATACCACTTTTCTGCACAACAACATGCCTTGCCGGAGCGCTGCTCTGAGCGCTCCGGCAACAAACAAAAGTATGAAAGTATGGAGGAATTTGTTATGAAGCTTTCTATTTGCACTGACGTATTCGGCAAGATCCCGTTCACTGAAATGCTCGACAAGGTTAAGGCTTACGGCATCGATGCAGTCGAAATGACCGCAGGCGGCTGGGGCGGCTGCTGCTTCATTCCGTCCGCTGAGGAGCTCATCAACGACGACGCAAAGCGCGCTGCATTCAAGGCTGAGCTGGACAAGCGCGGCATGGAGATTTCCGCACTGAACTGCTCCGGCAACCCGCTGATCGACACCCCGATGGGCCATGCACACAGCAAGACCATGCGTGATACCTTCGTTCTGGCTGGCAAGCTGGGCGTCAAGACTGTTGTCACCATGTCCGGCCTGCCGGCAGGCGCACCGGGCGACAAGACCCCGAACTGGTTCGTATCCACCGTTTCCTGGCCGGAGTACGACGGCTTCAACTACATGGTTGAGGGCGTGAAGTATCAGTGGGAAGTCGCTGCTGAGTGGTGGAAGGAAACCTGCAAGATCGCCAAGGAAAACGGCGTTGAGAGAATCGCAATCGAAGAGTTCCCGGGCGCACTGGTACACAATGTCCGCACCTTCAACAAGCTGTGTGAAGTTGTCGGCGAGGATTCCGATGTTCTCGGCCTGAACCTCGACCCGTCCCACCTGATGCTGCAGGGTGCAGAGCCGATCGCTGCTGCACGTGCACTGGGCGACAAGATCTTCTACATCCACGGCAAGGATGCACGCATCGAGCGCTACAACTCTGACGTTGACGGCCTGCTGGAGAACCTGCCGGTTGACGCTTCCGCTGACCGTACCTGGAACTATGTAGCAGTTGGCTGCGGCCGCGACCTGCAGTGGTGGAAGGAATTCTTCTCCGTCTGCAAGATGATGGGTTATGACGGTTATGTATCCCTCGAGATGGAAGACCTGACCATGAGCGTAGAGGCTGGCCTCCAGACCTCCATCGACGCCCTCAAGGCTACCATCAGCAAGTAATCGCTGTCTCTTTCAATGTACATATGAAAACGGAGCGGTATGTGCCTCGGCACATCCGCTCCGTTCTTTTTTATCCATTTACAATTTACAGCGTTCCGTCACGTTTCATTTTCCGGGTTGTGAACGCATAGCAGACAGTAAAGAAAATAATGCCGTAAACCGACGCGATCGGGACAGCCATGCCGATATCGACCAGCGAAGCACCCGGCTTCAGGCTGAACAGATAGGACAGCGGTACGCGGACCAGGAACGCCGCTGTGATGCCCTGAGCCATGACCGGAATCGGCTTGCTGTGGCCGTTAAAATAGCCGATATAGCTGAACACAACGCAGGTCAGAACCGCCTCCGGGCTGAAGCCGCGCAGGTATTCCGCGGACTTCTCGATAAACACCGGGTTAGAGGTAAACAGCGCCGACGGGACATCGCCCTTGAAGAACGACAGTGCAAAGATAAATGCGCCAATCGTCACGCCGATTGCCATTCCGGTGACCATTGCGCGCCGCGCACGCTTTTCCTTCCCTGCGCCGACATTCTGCGCGACAAAGGCAGACATCGACTGCATCAGCGAGGACGGAATCAGCATGATAAACGATACGACCTTCTGTGCAATGCCGTAGCCGGAGGATGCCTCCAGGCCCATATTATTGATGATCGCGCACAGAATCAGGAACGAAATGTTGGTCAGGCATTCCTGCAGTGCAAGCGGGACGCCGAGCTTTAAAAATGTCCCGATCTCGCTGTTAAAGCCGATATCGCGCCGGGTAACCGTGAACGGCAGCTTCTGCCGCCGGATAATCATCAGCGACATCACAACACTGACTGCCTGTGCGAGTATGGTCGCCAGTGCTGCGCCTGCAACATCCATCTGAAGCCCTGCGACAAAGACAAGGTCTCCGATAACATTGACAATGCACGCAATCAGCACAAAGATCAGCGGCAGGCGGGAATTGCCCAGGCCGCGGAAAATGCCGCTGATGACGTTATATGCGACGACAAATGCAATGCCTGCGCCGCAGATACGGATGTATGTGACGGTGAGGTCATATGCCTCCTCCGGCGCATTGAGCCACGAGGCAAACTGCGGCGCGAAGGCCAGCAGCAGCACCATCAGCGCTGCCGCCAGCGCGATGAAAAAGCAGATTGCACCGCCGATGACCTTTCCGACACGTTCCACGCTGCGCTCGCCCAGATAGCGGCTGATGAGCACCGTGACACCCATTGTCAGGCTTGTGATGACAAACGTCACAAGGTTGATGATATTGCTGCCGGTGGCGACGCCGGAAATACCTGCATTTGTGCCGAACTGTCCGACGACAATGAGGTCGACCGCGCCGTACATGGCCTGCAAAATCAGTGCGCCGAGCACCGGTATCATAAATTTAACGAGTTTTCCTGCTATACTGCCCTGTGTAAAATCATCGGACAGCGTATCTTCTCTCGCTTTTCTTGCCATAAATTCTCCTCCTTCAATTTCACTTCCATCCCACATATAGTACCGGCAGTTTTCCGGTACACAAAAGGGAGCACAGCAACGCCGGCTGCGCTCCCATTCTGTTTTCAGGCTCACCGCTGGATGTCATAATTCATATTCATCAGGCTGCGGATGCCCTCCGCATCATCGGTGATGTTTGCGTCGCCATGGATCGTGTGCTTGAGCACGCTGCTCGCCACTGCAAAGTTAATCATATCCATCGGGCGGTAATCGTGGATCATCGCATAAATCAGGCCGCTGGCGAACGCATCGCCGCCGCCCACGCGGTCAAGGATGTTGAATGTGAACAGCTTGCTCTCAAACGTATGCCCATCGTACCACATGAACGCCTTGAGGCTGTTCTCGCTGCCGCTGTGGACATAGCGCACATGGCGCGCAATGCATTTGAGATTCGGATAACGCTCGATGAACGCCTGGAAAATTTCATCCTGCTGCTCATAGCTCGGCTGGAGCGGCACGCCGTCCTTGTAGTCGCCCTTGCTGTGGTCGTCCTCATCGCGCCACAGGTGGTACGGCTCGATGCCGAGCAGCACATCAACATATGGCAGGCAGCCCGTGCAGAAATCACGTGCTTCCTCCCAGGTCCACAGCTTGCTGCGGAAGTTGCCGTCGAAGCTGACAATCATGTCCTTTTCCTTCGCTACCCGCAGGCAGTCCATAATCAGCTTGCGGCAATTTTCGCTGAGTGCCGGCGTGATGCCGCTCAGATGCAGCCAGTCAAAGCCGTCCAGCAGCGCGTCGATATCGACATGGCTGAAATCAAATTCAGTGATTGCGCTGTGCTTGCGGTCATAAATGACCTCACTCGGACGGATGCCATAGCCGGTCTCGAGATAATACGTTCCCAGGCGATGCGACGGCGTTTCCTCCGGTGTGCTCAGAATCATCGGCGTACAGTGGACGTCGTTGCTGCGCAGCATGCGCACAGCGCTCTTGCCAAGGCTGTTGTTTGGCACGACACTGAAAAACGTACTGTCTACGCCGAGGTTCGCGAGCGAAAGCGCAATATTCGCTTCACTGCCGCCATAGCTCGCTTCAAAATTGCTCGCCATGCGGATTTTCTCATAGTTCGGCGGTGTCAGCCGAAGCATGATCTCCCCGATTGCAAAAAACTTTTTCGGGCTGTCATTGTTTTTGAGTAATGGATTGTAGTGTTCCATAATAGCCTCCGTTCCCTCACGTAAAATACTGTGAATTCCCAGGGCTCTTCTATTCTCTTTTATTGTAACAAATAAAACCAAAAAAGAACAGGGGGCTCAGGCAGGTTTTATCTGTTTTATTTAAAAAAACAATGTTCCATAAAAGGCAGAAAAAGGCGCCGGACGGATCCGGCGCCTTTTGTCTTACACAATATGGAATTACAGGTACTCTGCGACATTGTCCGCAGTGACTTTTTCAAACGGAACCCAGATAATATTGCTGTTTTCCTCATCGGTCTCATAGCTCATTCCCTCGGTCAGTTCGGCGCCTGTGGCAAGGTTGATCGCTGCCTGCACGCCTGCAATTGCCTGTCCGGTCGCGTTCTGGTATACCGTTGCCAGCATAGTACCGTCAGAAACCGCTGTAAGGCCTGCATTGGTGCCGTCGATGCCGACAACCAGAATGTCAGAAGTATCAATGCCGTTCTGCCGGAGCGATTCCAGAGCGCCCAGCGCCATCGCGTCATTGTTTGCAATCACGCAGTCGACCTTGGACATGTCCAGCCCCTCTGCCAGCATGACAGTCATCTGATCCATTGCCGTGATGCGGTCATAGCCGCAGTCAACCGGCTCCACAGCAGCAGTCGCGGTGATTCCCTCTTCATCGAGCACCTTCAGCACATCTTCCGAGCGCTGGATGGTGTGGATCAGGCCTGCGGTGCCTTCAATCATCACATAATTGATGTTGTCCTTGCCTTCCTTTTTGAGTTCTCCTGCCAGCATCTCGCCCTGATAGGTGCCGGAGCAGCTCTCATCCGAGCCGACATAGATGTGGTTTTCGTCGAGTACCGATTCATCCTGCGGGATACGGTTGATAAATACAATTTTTGTATCACCTGCCGCTTCAACCACTTCATCGGCACGCATGTCGTCCGCAAGGACGACCAGAATGGCATCTGTCCCATTGCTGGCAGCCGCACGTACATACTGAAGCTGTTTATCCATATCATCGGCACAATCCGTCGATGTCAGTTCACACCCTTTGGATTCTGCAGCGGCCTTCACTGCCATGTCCAGCATGCCAAGATATTCATCCTTATAAGAAACAATAAACGATAATTTGGTATCGGGCGCCGGGTCGCTCGCCTGTGCAGCCTGATCCTCCGAACCGCCGCAGCCGGCCAGCATGCCAGCTGTCATGATGCCTGCCATCAACAGTGCAAAAAACTTTTTCATTTTCATGTGGTCTACCTCTGCTTTCTCATTTTGTGTCGGGATTTGGATCAAACCGCCAGATAAAGATGGGCTGTATTGCGGCTTCCCAT
>CALYTA010000097.1 GCA_945486175.1 uncultured Clostridia bacterium
CCCCCGGCGGATTTTCCGCCGGGGGATTTTTTCATGGTTTACAGCATTCAAGGGATTTTCGTCTTGTTTATTCGCCTTTTTCGTCGTTTTCCTGTTTTTCAGCGCGTTCTGCTTTGCGCTTGTCCGCCGCATCGTGCAGCCATGCGAGTGCATCATGCAGCGTGCCGATGGCATCGCACAAACCCAGATCGACTGCTTCCTGTGCGCCGAGCACTGTCCCGACATCGGCCGCAAGCTCGTCGGTTGCCATCATCCGGCGGCTCAGCTCATGTTCTTCCACAGATGAATTGGCGACAATGAACCGTGTGATGCGCGCCTGAATCTGCCGGAAATATTCATAGGTTTGCGGCGCGCCGATGACTGTCCCGCTGATGCGCACCGGATGCAGCATCATGGACGCGGAGGGGGCAATTAAGGTTCGTTTTGCCGCGACAGCGAGCGGAATGCCGATGGAATGCCCGCCGCCGAGTACAAGTGACAATGTGGGCTTGTGCATGCCCGCGATGAGCTCCGCAATGGCGAGACCGGCTTCCACATCACCGCCTGCCGTGTTGAGCAGGATTAACAGCCCGTCGATGTCATCGCTCTCTTCAATTGCCGCCAGCTGGGGCAGGACATGCTCATATTTTGTTGTCTTGGTGCTTTCAGGCGCTTCCTGATGCCCTTCAATTGTGCCGATGATGGTGATGCAGTGCAGGTTTCCGCGCGCGGAATGTGTGGTTACAGCACCGGTATCCGGCTCTTTGTTGGTATCTGCTCTGGTTTCCGCCATGAAATACCCCTCCAATGTAAAATTTAATTCAATTTTTTCGGTTTTTTCCAGTTGACAAGTCCGTGTTATACGAATAGTTATCCACATTTCCACAGAGTTATCCCCAGATTTGTGTGAAAAGCGGTGGATAACCCTGTGTATTTGTGGATAACGGGGACTTTGTACACAAAATATCGGGAGAGCTCTGAAAAAAATGGAGATTTCAGGAAAAGCCCCCGGATTTTTTTGCTTTCAAAATCATTGTCAAAATGACAGTGTACGGTGAGTAATCAAAAAATACGCAAAATATTGTGATAATCCGTGAAAATTCACCGTGTTGTAATCAACTGACAGGAATATTCTGCCCGCAGAACCGGAAGTTATACACAAGCGGATGGAAGATTTTTGAAGAAATCCACCAGGTTTGTGCAAAAGCCGGGGAAAACTGTGCAAAACAGGGTAAAGATGGATATGGTTTGCCTGTATCACATGGGGCAGCTGCGCTATAGATATATATAGTGTGGCAGCGTGCTGTTACCGGATTGTAGCTTGACACGTAATATTATATGACATATAATATTGTATATAGAAGAACAGAGAGGTGAAACGCATGTCCTTCCCGATTTCATCCGGGCTGCTGGATGCCGTTGTGCTGTCGGTGCTCGAACAGGAGGACGCCTATGGCTACCGCATTACCAATCTGGTGCGCAGCCGGCTGGATATTTCCGAATCCACCCTGTATCCTGTGCTCCGGCGGCTGGAAAAGAATGATTTTCTGACGGTTTATGACCGTGCGATTGATGGGCGAAACCGGCGGTATTATGCGATCACGCCTGCGGGGCGCAAGCAGCTGGCCGATTACCGCCGTGACTGGCATGTGTATCGCACAGGCATTGAATCGCTGTTGTTTCCCGGAGGTAAACCATGAATCGAAATGACTTTATTCTGCGTTTGGAGCAGGCGCTTGCCGGCATGCCGGAGGAGGAGCGCCGCCGCGCAGTGGAATATTATGAAAACGATTTTGACGAGGCAGGGCCGGAGAATGAAGCGGAGGTTCTGCATACACTGGGCGCACCGGAAAAGGTCGCGGCAGATATCCTGAAGGAATTCCGCGATGTGAGCAGTCCGGCAGGCAGTGCAGAAAATACCGGAAAAACCGGACAAAAAGGCGCAGAGAGCTATGCAGAGCGCGCAAAAAAACGCTTTCAGACAATGGACAACGGGCAGAAGGCACTGGTCCTTGTGCTGGCGGCAGTGGCAGTGATCTGTGTTGTTCCCGCCAGTGTCGGTATTGTGGGCGGTATCGGCGGCATCCTGATCGGGCTCATCTGCGCGGTTGCCACTGTATTTCTCATTGTCCCGGTGCTGGATCTCGCCGCATGGGGCTGTGCGATTGGCTTTGTTGTTGCCGCAGGCTATACGGCGGCAGCAGGAACCGGGGCGGAAACGCTGTTGTTCATCGGCCTGGCACTGGTCAGCGCGGCGTTGGGTATCCTGTTGTGGAAGCTGACGGTTTATCTGTTCCGCGCGCTGTTTCCTGCCCTGTTGAACGGCATTGTCGGACTGTTCCGGCGGGTGTTCCATCGGAGCTGAAAGGAGCTGACTTCCAATGAAAAAATCGACCATTGCTGCACTCGTTCTGCTGGCCGCCGGACTGGTCTGCTGCCTTGCGGCGGCGGGCATGGGCGTCCGGACAGTATTTCTCGGCGAGAGAAGTTCCCTGCACATGTTCCGGTATCAGGAAAAGGCGGAGAACATTGAGCTTCCGGAGAATGTTTATACTATGTCTGCAAACCGCCTGGTTCTTGATATTGACACCGCAGAGCTTACTATTCAGGATGGAGACAAATGGAGCCTGTCGGGCGGAAAAGATGTCACCTGTGAAATGGAAGGCGATACACTTACAATCAAACAGAAAAACAGAAGCAGCTGGTGGTATAAACCAAATCCGGCACCCATTGTTCTGACCATACCGACTGACAAACCATTTTATACAGTTGATGTTGATGTAGACGCGGGCAGGGTGGAGATATCTGATATCAGCGCGACAGGTTATATCAAGTGTGATGTGGACGCGGGTTATATCCGCGCAGAGGATATCTGGACACCGCAGATCGAAGCAAGCGTTGATGCCGGAATCATTGAAATATTGGGCGGTGTTGACGGCAGGGGCGCGCAGGGAACACCGGTCAAGCTGGACTGCAATGCCGGCCAGATCCTGCTGAACTTATACGAAGGCTCAACCATCGGGCGCGTGTCCGGCGAGGTGGATATGGGTGATGTCAAAATCGCCGTAAACGGCGAGAACTGCCTGACGGATTCCGGCATTTCCCGTGAATTTGCTTGTGACATTCCGGGCGTTTCCGGCACGGATTTGATGACAATTGACTGTGATATCGGAAGCATTGAAGTATATATCGAAGCATCAGCCGCATCGGACGCGGCATAATCCCGGGGAGGGACTTGACATGGCATCATCAAAGGAATATCTTAATTATATCCTCGAACAGATCGGCCTGCCGGATGAAGTTTCTCACCGCGCCATGATGGGCGAATATGTCTTATACTATCAGGGTAAGATTTTCGGCTACATTTGTGATGACCGGCTGTTATTCAAACCTGTGGCTGCGGCGAAGGAGCGCATGCCGGATGCGCCGATGGAACCGCCTTACGACGGTGCAAAGGAAATGCTGCTCGTGCAAAAGGTGGATGACGGCGATTTCCTGCGGGACACCATCCGCGCCATGGCAGACCAGCTGCCTGCACCGAAGCCGAAAAAACGACGCAAATAAAGGGAGGAATTTGAGATGGAGAAAAAATTATACCGCATCGAACAGGGCAAAATGCTGTGCGGCGTCTGCATGGGCATTGCCGACTATCTGAACATGGATGTTACCGTCATCCGGCTGATTATGGCGGCACTGACGGTGTGCAGCGCCGGAACCGGTATTCTGCTGTATGTGGCAGGAGCGATTATCATGCCGGTAAAGCCTGTATAACACACGAAATTAGCGCGAAGCCCTTGTCACATGCGCATGGATTTGCTACAATAACAATAGACTGGAATGCGGGTGCCGGCTTCTGTCGGCACCCGTTTCCGCATCAGGAACAACAACAGCAAAGGGCGAAAAACTGGCCCTCCCTGCACTGAAAAAAGGAGATTATCATTTCAATGACCAACCCGATTGTCACCATTACGATGGAAGATGGCGGCGAGATACAGATTGAGCTGTTCGCCGAGACCGCACCGAACACCGTACGCAACTTTGTCAGCCTGGTATCCAAGGGCTTCTATGATGGCACGACGTTCCACCGCGTTATTCCCGGCTTTATGATTCAGGGCGGCGACCCGGAAGGCACCGGCATGGGTGGCCCGGGCTACTGCATCCGCGGTGAATTTGCGATGAACGGCTTTGACAACGACCTGAAGCACACCCGCGGCGTGCTGTCCATGGCGCGTGCCATGAACCCGGATTCCGCAGGTTCGCAGTTCTTCATTATGGTAGAGGATGCACCGCATCTGGACGGACAGTATGCATCATTCGGCCGTGTCATTACGGGCATGGATGTCTGTGACCGCATTGTTTCCGTACGCCGGAACTTCAATGACAAGCCGCTCAAGCCGCAGCGCATGAAGAGCGTAACGGTTGAAACCTTCGGCGAAACCTTTGACGAGCCGGAAAAAGCCTGAGCTGAAAGACCGCGCCGTGCGCGGTCTTTTCTTTTTTCGATAAAGGGAAAGATCCCTTACCAGCCCTCGTAGGGGCAACTGCCGGACCGTCCGTCCGGCATGTTCGCAGCGCGCGGGAGCGCGCCGGACGTTTCTTTTGCCAAGCTTTTCTTTTCGCAAAGAAAAGCGGAAGCGGATAAGGAGGAAACCTATTTGGCAGATATCAGTATTTCCGGACTGAATAAATATTTTGGTGAAAATCAGATACTATACGACATCACATTTGACATTTTTCCGGGTGAAAAGGTGGCAATTGTCGGCCCGAACGGCGCGGGTAAAACCACACTGTTCCGTGTGCTGACCGGTGAGCTGCCGTATGAAACCGGTACGATTTCGATTGCAAAAGACCGCACAGTCGGCATGATCGACCAGATTCCGGTATATGAACCGGACGATACCGTGGAGATGATTTTGCGCTCGGCCTTCCACCGCATCGATGAGGTGCGCGCAAAGATGAAGCAGCTCGAAGCGCGCATGGAGAAAAATGACGACTCCAATCTGTTAAAACAGTATGGCGCATTGCAGGCGGAATTTGAAGCCATGG